>JABWAJ010000073.1 GCA_013361075.1 Saprospiraceae bacterium
ATAAAAAATGTTTAAAAGTACCATAGAAGGGGCTATAGAAATAGCGCCCGGGTGTACCTTTGTATTCCACAAGGTTGAAAAAAATTGCGAAAAAAAACAGGACCTGGCCTATTGGCAGGATAAAATGCTTGATGTCGCTACGCTTAAGCCGGTAAGCAGGATAGAGTGTTAGCTTTACATAATAAAAAAGCAGCGGCGGAAAAGACAAAGTAAAGTAGATGGGCAAAAACTGAAGCCGGGGATAGTGTACAAATACATTGCTGATGAGCAGGATATTGTGCAATAATGTCAATCCCATGGCAATCAGCAACAGGCCATAGCAGGCATTTGCCCGGCGCTCCCCGGAACGTTTGAGAAAAAATAAGCCCCCCACCGACAGGCTCTGCAACACCCCTGCCAGCAATGCAGCAATGAGCAGATAAAACCAGATTGTATGCGATCCCATGGCCCGGTGCGTTGTTAAAAGGCCAAATTTAGCACATTATTAGCGTTGTTGAAAATAACTCGCAGGCCTGTTTGGAATCCTGACCTGAGTTGCCTGCCATTAGCGCAAAGCTTCCTTGAAAAGACATTTACCGGGCATCACCCTTCATGGATTGGTAAAATTGGCTGAAAACACATTCTTTCAGGCTAATCATGGCTACATTCAACCAATTCTACCAATCCCGCCTACCCTGCTTCACAGTTTTTCAATCGGTTTTTCATTCTGGTGCATTACTTTCGACTGCAAACTGATGGACTCTTTATGAATGGCACGCAGGATCGCACCAACGAATTCTTCACTCAGGCCTTTTTTCATGCCCTTGGCAATGGCGCGCTCCAGAATCTCATTCCAGCGGTCGGTTTGCAGAATGGCGATGTTGTTGCGGTATTTGTATTGCCCGATGTTTTCGGCAAGCCCCATCCTGCGTCCCAGCAGGTTGAGTATTTCATCATCAATTTCGTCAATTTCCTGACGCAGGTGATCCAGGCTCTGCAAGAACTCGGGGTCATCGGCACCCGCTTTGCGAAAAACTAATTTTCCGATCAACTCGTGGTACTGGGCAGGAGTAATTTGCTGAGCGGCATCGCTCCAGGCTGCATCCGGTGTAGGGTGTACTTCCGTCATCAGGCCATCGAAGTTGAGGTCGAGGGCGTGTTGAGCTACCGCCTGCAGGGTATCGCGGCGACCACAAATGTGGCTGTTGTCGCAAATCATGGGCAAATCCGGAAACTGGCGCTTGAGTTCTATGGCAATCTGCCAGCGGGGTACATTGCGGTAATTGGACTCCCCGTGGTGCGAAAACCCACGATGGATGACGCCAATGCGGGTGATCCCTGCCCGGTAAAGCCGCTCAATGGACCCAATCCAAAGTTTGAGGTCTGGATTGATCGGGTTCTTGACAAGTACCGGAATGTCTACGCCCTGGAGCGCATCGGCTACTTCCTGCACGGAAAATGGATTGACCGTGGTACGCGCACCAATCCAAAGCACATCAATGCCATATTTCAGCGCTTCGAATACGTGTTGGGTTTTCGCCACCTCGGTAGTGACCTTCAAGCCCGTTTCTTCTTTTACTCTGCGAAGCCAGCCCAATCCAACGGTACCGATACCTTCAAATTCTCCCGGGCGGGTGCGGGGCTTCCAGATGCCTGCTCTGAAAAGATCAATGTTTTGGGCAGCCAGTTCATGGGCAGTCTGCAAAACCTGCTCCTCCGTTTCGGCACTGCATGGTCCTGCAATAATAATGGGCCGCTTTTCTGCGTCGCCGAAAATGGGTTTGAAATTCATGGTTGTCATCGTATTTACTTTTATTCAACTGTCAGAAAATATTTTTTTATAATTCGTTGCGCCTTTTGCAAGAGGTTTGGGCGACCGCGAGGGTCGCCCCTGCTACCGCTCCAACACGCGTTTGATGTCATTGGCCGCCTCAATTAACCGGTAAAACGTATCGAAATCCTTTTTGATCAACAAACTGCGAAACCTGGACAACTGGTTGATGTGCTCATCCAGTACGTCGAGTACATTGTCGCGGTTTTGACGGAATATCGGCGTCCACATATCGGGCGAACTTTTGGCTAACCGGACGGTTGAGCTAAAGCCACCGCTTGCCAGTTCAAAAATCCGTTCTTCGTCTCCTTCTTTGGCCAGCACCGTCAGCGCCAGAGCAAAAGAGCTAATGTGCGAAATGTGCGATACATAGGCCGTATGAACGTCGTGAGACCGGCTATCAAGGTAGACCACCCGCATGGGCACGGATTCGTAGAGCCGAACCGCACAGGCTACCGCATCCGGATCGCTGTCTTCTTCATCGCAAATGACCGTACATTTTCCGTCAAAAAGATTGGGGATGGCAGCTTCAGGGCCGGAATATTCCGTTCCTGCCATCGGGTGTGTGGCTACCAGGCGCCCACGGCGGGGATGGCCTTTCAGCGCTTCCATCAGCCTGACTTTGGTGGAACCGACATCCAGAACCACCTGTTTTTCCGTTACCAGAGTAAGGATATCCGGCAGCAACTGGAGCATGGCATCTACAGGGGTAGCCACGATGATGACATCCGATTGCATTACAGCATTTTCCAGCGGCATAGTTTCGTCAATCAACCTGCGGCGGAATGCTTTATCAATGTTGTCTGAATTGGCATCTACCCCGATGATGCGGGCTGCAAAGCCATTTTCCTTCAGGGTGATGGCTAAGGATCCTCCAATCAATCCGATGCCTACAATGGTGACTGTCATAGGATTCTTGCAATTGCGGTTTCAAAAGTGGCTTCGTCACTACACAGCGATACCCGCACGTAAGCATTGCCTTGCTGACCGAAAATGCCTCCCGGTGTCAGGAAAACGTGGTTGTCGTACAGGATCTGGTCTGAAAGCTCATACGCATTGCGATAAGCAGCAGGAATCCTGGCCCAGACAAACATGCCGGTTTGGCTGGTATCGTAAGTGCACTGCAACAAATCAAGCAAGGCAAAAGCTTTAACCCGTCGGCCCCGGTAAACTGCATTCAGGGCTTCGTACCAGCTTGCCGGGCTTTCCAATGCCCGAACAGCTGCCAATTGCAGGGGTTTAAACATACCGGAATCCATATTGCTTTTGAACCGGAGCACATCGTTCAGGTAGTCGGCCTGCCCGGCCAGCATGCCCACACGCCAGCCTGCCATGTTGTGCGATTTGCTCAGGGAGTTCAATTCCAGAGCTACTTCTTTGGCACCGGGTATGCTGAGCAGGCTGAGCGGGCGCTCATTGAGGATAAAGGCATAAGGGTTGTCGTTGACCAGAAGGATGTGGTGCGCTTTCGCAAAAGCGACAAGGTCTGTAAAAAATCCGCGGTCGGCCTGAGCACCGGTTGGCATGTGCGGGTAATTGACCCACATGAGTTTTACACGACTCAGGTCAGTAGCAGCCAGTGCATCAAGGTCAGGTAGCCAGTGCCGGTCTTCAGCAAGGGCATACGGGCGAACGCCTGCACCTGTAAGTAAAGTGGCTGCCCGGTAAGTGGGGTAACCCGGATCGGGTACGAGAGCTTCATCGCCAGCTTCTAAGTAGGTCATGGCAATGTGCATGATGCCTTCCTTAGAACCAATCATGGGTAAAATTTCCTTGTCAGGGTGAAGTGCTACATCGAACCAGTCGAGGTACCATTTGGCGAAAGCCTTGCGAAGTTCAGGGGTTCCGGCATAACTTTGGTACGCATGCTGATCAGATTTTTTACTTTGTTCCGCCAATTCTTCCACAGTTTCCGGGGAAGGCGGCAAATCAGGACTGCCGATGCCCAGGTTGATGACGGCTTTGCCTTCCGCACGCATGGTGGCGATTTCGCGGAGTTTTTGTGAGAAGTAGTATTCTTCAATTCCGGACAGGCGGCTGGCTGTACGGATGGTGAAAACAGATTGTTCGGAAATTGCGGTACTCATGACATTGTAATTATGATGCGCGGGCGAACCCTGCTTTATTCTTCAATTAATTTCCCTTTCGGGTAAACGCCCAGCACTTTCAGGTGGTGGGTAATGGGGCGAATGGCATCCACGGCCTGCTGATAGCTGGGTTTGCCTTCTGAAACAAAGTCCAGAAAAAACAAATATTCCCAGGGTTTGCCGATGATCGGCATTGATTGAATTTTGGTCAGGTTGGCATGGTAAGCCGCCAAAACTGCCAAAACTTTATAGAGGCTTCCCACCTCGTGATCTACCGTGAAACTGAGCGATACTTTGTCAGCAGCCGGGTCTTCGGCCACTTCGGCTTCCCGGCGCAGCACCAGAAAGCGGGTGAGGTTTTTTTTGTTGGTTTCGATGCTTTCAGCCAGCATGTGCATGCCATACAACTCTGCGGCCAGCGAACTGCCGATTGCCCCCACCTGTTGGAGTCCTTTTTCCCGGATATTGCGGGCACTGAGTGCTGTGTCCTCCGCTTCGACCAGCCGGATGTGCGGGTATTTCCGGAAATATTCGCGACATTGAGCAATGGCAATGGGGTGAGAATGAACCTCGTTCAGGTCTTCTATCGCGACACCAGGTAAAGCCATCAGGTTTTGGCGAATGCGCAAAAAAACTTCACCCGCAGCCTGCAGACTGGATTCGTTGAGCAGGCGAAAATTGGCCATCAAACCGCCTGCGAGGGTGTTTTCCATTGCCATCAGACCAACATCGGCCTGTTGGCCTTTTTCAACCATATTCACCAACTCGTCGAAGGTGAGCGCCGGAACGATGTCTACTGGTTCTGGATTAAAATACTGCCGCGCTGCTATCTCGTGAAATGCCCCGGGAACTCCCTGTATGGCTACCCGGAGCGGAGCATGAAGCGCGGGAATTTCCCCGCCGGGTACGGTTTCGGTTTGTGTCATAATTTTACTGTAAATTATTGATTGTTAATTCATAAAACGAAAAAAGTCCCGTCATTGTGCGGGACTTTTTTCGTTTAGCTGTTTCCAAAAAAAACAGTTAAAAGTGCATGCCCCTTCACGGTGTACCGTAAAAGAAAAACCAATAAAAACCCCAAAATCGCTTAGTTTGGTTAGGCATTGTGTTTGGTTATGGCTAATTGTTGCGATTCGTTTTATCCACCTTAACGGCAAAAAAAAAGTCCCGTTTTTGCGGGACTTCCTAATTTATTTCGATCACTTGCCGAACGGATTAGCAGTCCCTTACGATTTGCCGTAAAAGTAAAAGCTAAACCAAAAATTGTTCGACAAAGCTGCCATTGATTCATTTATTATGTCCACAAACGTATGGATTAATTTGATTGCGCGCAATAGGGAGCGCTTTATTTTTTATAAAAAACGAATGAATTCATTAGTATCCTTTTAACCAAGGCCTAATTTTCTTCGACCAATTGCAAAAACTGCATCTCGTAAAGTTCGCGATAACGGCCATTTTCGCGACGCAGCAAGGTATCGTGGTCACCGTATTCCAGTACCTGGCCCTTTTCCAGCACGAGGATATTGTCGGCATGGCGGATCGTGGAAAGCCTGTGGGCGATGATGATCGAAGTTCGCTGTTCGATCAGGGTTTCAATCGCAAACTGGATTACCGACTCCGTTTCCGGGTCAATCGAAGACGTTGCTTCGTCCAGGATAAGAATATCCGGATCGAAGACCAAAGCGCGCACAAAGGAGACCAATTGGCGCTGGCCCATCGAAAGGGTAGCGCCGCGTTCCATCACCTGGTAATCGTAGCCCCCCGGAAGGCGCATGATGAATTCGTGTGCCCCGATCATCCGGGCTGCTTTAATGACCTCTTCTCTGGAAAGGTTGCTGTCGCGCAGGGTGATGTTCTCCAGGATCGTACCGGAAAACAAAAACACATCCTGCAGGACCACTGCAATGCGACGGCGCAGGCCCTGGAGTTCATATTCCTGCAGGTTGATGCCATCTATGCGCACCTCACCCTGATGGAGATCGTAGAAACGGTTGAGGATATTGGTAATGGTTGTTTTTCCGGAGCCGGTGCTGCCCACAATAGCCATGGTTTCGCCGGGGCGAATCTGAAAACTGACGTCTTTCAGCACAAAATCCTTGTCGTTGTAGGAAAACCAAACCTTGTCAAAGACGACATCCCCCTGCAAACGAGCAGGTTTTACAGTTCCTGTATTTTCAATTTTATCCGTGCGATCGAGCAGTTGAAACACGCGCTCTGCAGCCACCAAAGCCATTTGCAGGGTATTGAAATTATCTGCAAGGGTGCGTATGGGTCGGAAAAGCATGTTCAGGTAGATGGGAAAAGCAACGAGTACACCAAGAGTAACACCGTTCACTTCCAGCGTATTGCGGGCACCCCACCACACCATGAGCCCCAATGCAGCTGCCGCTACGATGTCCACCACTGGATAAAAAACGGCGTAATACAGAATCGAATCGAGGTTCGCTTTTGTGTATTCACGGTTGATGGTTTTGTACTTTTCAGCTTCCTGTTTTTCTGCATTAAAAATCTGCACCGTGCGCATGCCCGAGATCCGTTCCTGCAAAAAAGCATTCATACGGGCAATCTGGGTGCGAACGATTTGAAAAGAAGCTTTTACTTTTTCTTTAAAAATGTAGCTGGCAATGACCAGAACCGGCAAAACGGTCATACAGACGAGGGTCAATTTCCAACTGGTATAAAACATAATACCCAATACTGCAAACAGCGTTAGCACATCAGCAATGATGGTCATTACGCCTTCCGAAAAAACCGAATTGATGGTTTCAATGTCGTTGATGGTGCGCGTGGTGGAAGTGCCTACGGGCGTGCGATCGAAATAGGAGAGCCGCAAACTGGTAAGGTGCCTGAAAATGCGTACCCGCAAATCGCGGATCACCGACTGCCCCAGCCAGCTCGTCACGTAACTGAAGCCATAGCGAAACACCGTTTCTACCAACAGGAGGGCAAAAACGATGATGGTGATTCGGGTTAACCCGGAAGCATCTCCTTTAAAAACGTGGTCATCCACCATCTGCTGAATCAGATAGGGGCGCAGGATGGACAGGGGTGCCAGGGTTACCGTGAGGATGGCAGCAATAATAAAGGCAAAGCGGTAGGGTTTTACCAGTTGAAACAGCCTTGCAAGAAGGCTAAGGTTGATTTTTTTTGACGGCTCCATTTTTTCTTATTCAGAAAATCAAAAAGTTTTCCCCTACTTCAGCAACCCTCCGGTCAATTGCAGCAGTTCGGTTTCAATGTTTTTTAAATTAAACAAGGCGTTCAGTCGCCCCTGCGTGGCATTGATATAGCCCAACTGCACGGTACGGTAATCGAAAGAGCTGATCAGGCCCCCCCGGAAACGTTCGCCGGCGATGTCAAGATTGCGCTGGGCATTGTCTACCAGTTGGTTCGTCAATTCCAGCAATTGTTTTTGGTTGTTGTACGTGGCAATCGTATTGGCCAGCTGCGTATTCAGGGTGCGCTTCAGGTTTTCTACCTCCAACTGCGCAATGAGTTCACTCGTTTTGGCATTTTCAATGTTGCGTTTGCGCACTCCTCCATCAAAAAGGTTGTAGACCACCGAAAAGTTCAGGAAAAAATTAAGGCTGTTGTTGCGCACGGCATCGAGATCGAGCATATTGGGCCGACCCAGTGAATCACGGGAAGACAAGGTCGCGTTTCCGTTGGAGATGCTGTTGTTATAGGCTGCTCCGGTGCGCAGGTTTACAGAAGGCATTCGTGCAGACTCCTGAATCCGGGTATTTACATTCGTCAGGTCGCGGTTCAGGTAAAGGTTCTGGAGGCTTTGATTTTTAGCGAGCATTGCAGTTTGCAGGGCTTCAGCATTGTAGGCAGTAGCCAGGTAATCCAGTTTATCGGTCAGTTGGTAGCGCTTGGTCAGGTCGTCCAGACCCAGAGCCAGGGTGAGGTTGCGCAATGCATTTTCGTAAGCAATGCCTTGTTGCAGAAAAAGAGTAGAGTCGTTGAGGTAGGCATCCTGGTTTTGCAATACATCAAAGGTGCCCGCACGGCCAAATTCCTGCCGAACGCTCGCAAAGTTGACCCTTTCGCGCGACAATACCAGTGATTGGCGCCGGATTTCCAGCCGTTCCTGCTCAATGAGTGCGGCATAATACGCCAGAATGACGGTTCGGATGGTATTTTCTACTGCGAGGCGCACATTTCCCTGGCCGATGCGCTCTAATTGTTCCAGTTGCTTTTTGGTGAGGTTTACCCGATTGCCGTTGTACAGTGTCCAGGTTGCTTCAATTCCGGGGGCAAGGCCGGTACTGATCGTTGTGATTTCCCGGGTAAAAGACGCCGGGTTGTTGGCATCGTTGAAACCGTTGTTCAGGCCCAGGGTCAGGTTGACATTGGGATACCGCCCTGCCGTGCCCCATTCGTTGTTGTTTTGGGCAATTTCGGCTGTGCGCTGCGCAATTTGCAGGGCATAGTTATTTTGCATGGCCAGGTCTATCGATTGCGACAAGCTAAGCGTTTCCTGTGCGCCGAGCGGGTGGAAACAACAGCCGGAAACAAGGGCGATTAGTGCAATATTAGCCCGCAAAGCGTCCTTCAAATACATAGCGTTTGAGATAAAAGTTATAAAAAAAGACCAACCCTGTAGCAATTAGTTTCGTCACTGCCTGGTGATGGTTGAAAAAAGGTTGTAGCGACAACCCATAGATGATGACCGAACTGAGGAACATCCCTCCCAGAGAGACCAGTGCTGCGAAAAAAAATGCTTTCCCTACCGAACGCCTGAGTTGGAAGACAAAGCGTTTTTGCAAAAAGAAATTAACGATCATGCCCGCCGAGTACGCAACAACATTAGACGGCACAGGTGCCAGTACCTTATTGACCAGCAACAGGTAGACAGTATAGTCAACCCCGGTTGCCACTGCGCCTGCTGCTGCGTATTTTGCTTTGGGCAAAGCCCAATTGAGTAATTTGCGCCACCACGAGGTAGATTCAAGGTCGGTCATTTCGTTTGTTCTTTCTTTTTACAGATGCTCCTGCCTGCTGTGAGACAGGCGTTTATACATGCGCCGCAGCACTTTTTTGCAAATGGCCACCTCTTCTTCAGAGATGCCCTCGAGTACTTCATTTACACTGGCAAGGGCATGCGGCAGCATCGTGTCTTTGAGGGTTTTGCCTTTGGGTGTCAGGTAGATGCGTTTGTTGCGTCTATCCCGCGCATCCGCAAGCCGCACAACGATACCATTTTTTTCGAGATTGTCCAAGGCTCTGGCAATCGTACCTTTATCTTTTACTACTGAAGTAACTAAATCCTGCTGGCGCAAGCCATCCTGCTTCCACAAGTCCACCAGCACCCCAATGTGCGTGGAATACAGGCCTTCGACGTCATCACCTGCCCGTCTCCGGATGTCGCTGCTGAGCAACCGACCGACGCGGTTCGTCAAAAAAGCTAAGGATTCTAATGGGTTGAATTGATTGTCGGACATGTGTGGGAATTAGTAGTTGCGTTTGCAACGAAGAACGCAGCAGGTCGAAAAGAGTTGAATGAACAAAGGAGTTTTTTGAAGCCGTGATTCAAATTGAAAACCATGAAGCGACAACCGAAACTGCCCGGGCGAATCAGGAGGCCTGTACTGTCTTGTTAAATTCGCCTTCAGTAAGCCCTTCGCTGTAAGTGTTTCCACTGGCGTATTTCCCCTGAAAAATGGCTTTTGGCTTTTTAATAAACTTCAGCAATTCAATTAATCTGAATTTATAGAATATCCGCCACATTAAATGCAAATGTTCCGGATAACGGATAGCCTGGAGGATGTGCTCATTTTCATACAAGGATCGGTCTCTAATGGTCTCGGGATAAAAAGCGTCTAATTCATTATTTTTATCCCGGTAAATGATATTAATACCATTCCACCAGCCCTGAACGACTTTTTCTTTTTTTGCTTCTGATAAATTGGCAGGGTGGGCTTCTGTGTAAGCCTGGTAAAGGAGTTTGAACTCTGGGTGGGTTATTAAAAAATCCCGGTTTGCTTGCCTTACATGCCTGTAATTGGAATCATCTACCAAAATGACCGCATTTTCAGCCAAAAAAGGTTTTATCAGCAACAAACACATTAACTGGCTCCTGTAATCATGAGGGCCATCCACAAAATAAATAGCAACTTTTTTATTGCCGATATATGTTGACAAATTTTCCAGCGCATCCTCGTAGTCCTTGTTAATCAACTGAATATTGGTAATATCCAGCTTTTTTGCCCGCTCTTCTATCAATTGTTTATTTTTCTTATCAGGGTCAAAAAAAGCGAAATTATCTATACCGAAAAATTCGTGTTCGGGTGAGGTCATCGCTGTGGAAAGCAGAGTTAATCCCTGAAAGACGCCAATTTCGAGGTAGCAGGTTTCTTTTGTCAGGATTTCCTTAGACAAACGCTGAAGGGTGCCGTATAAAGCGTGACCTGAAAATCCTGTAAGTACGTCTTCCCGGCGCATTAGTGCACCCTTGAGATTTGCGTCTTTTATACAGTTTATTACTTTACTTAAATGATCGTTCATGTTTTTATTAAACTTGTGATAAAAATGATTCCAGTGTGCTGTTACAAATCCTTCAGCTGCCGCGCAAACCCATTCACTCCGCCCGTTTTCATGCGCTGCGCCAGCTGGTCTGCTTTGGCCTTGTCGGCAAAAACCCCGACCACCATTTTGTAAACCGTTTTGCCACCCAGCTCATTGATGTTGACGATGATTTTTTCGCCGAAAAGGCGCTGCATTTTTTCAGCCTGCACCAACACGTTGCCGTAATCGTAGAATGCGCCGATCTGTACCCCCCACCCGATGGGGTCTTGTTTTTTAACGCTGAACTCGTACAGGCCCTTACCCGTGGAAACCGTTGCGGGCACTTCTGTCACCACCGGCGGATTTTTCGCATCGCGGCGGCGAATGGCTTCTGCCACGGCCCGGTCGGCATTCACCCGGCCATAGCCGTAGCGCGTTGAGTGGCCGTCGATGTATTCGGCAGGGCTGCCGATTTTGTCGGCGGTTTGCTGCAAAATCTCTTTTACTTCTTTGGCTTTCAGGTCGGGGTTGGCCGACAGGATAAGTGCGCAGATGCCCGCCACCAAAGGCGTGGAGCTGGACGTGCCGCCGAAGTGTTTGTAGTATTGGCCTCTTGAGCGGCCGTCGCGCCAGAATTTGTAATTGCCGGTTTCGCCGCTCAGACCCTCGTCCCACCAGGCGCGCGCTGCGATGATGGGCCAGTCGCCATTGGAAGGAGCACAGATTGAAATTTCGCGGCCCCGGTTGGAATACCCGGCATAGGTATCCTGGCTGGTGCAGGCCCCCACCGCAATCACGTCGGGGTGAGCCGCATAAAAATTAACGTAATCCAGATCGTCGTTGCCGGCAGCGAACAGGATCACGCAGCCTTTCCCGCCGCGGCCTTCCCTTGCAGCGCGGGCAATTGCTTCCGCTTTCAGGGCGCCAAGTTGGTAGGCCTGGTCGGTGCTGCCCCAGCTGCAACTGATGATGTCGGCCCCGTTTTTGATGCAGTAGTCAAACATTTCATCGGTGGTGCGCACAGAAAAAGAGGTGCCACTCAGGGGCATAAATCTGGCATTGGGCGCCGCACCCACAATCCCTGCTCCGTTGGCTGCTGCCAGCGCCACACTCGCACAGGGGGTGCCGTGGGTGTAGCGCACGTCGCCCTGTTGCACGGCTGTTGACTGGTTCCAAAGGTCGTATGGTTTGTGGATTTTGCCTTTCAAATCGGGGTGCGTGAGGTCGAAACCATTGTCAATGACCGCGATGACGACGTTGGCGCTCCCGGCGTTGCCAAGGCGGTTCCAGGCGTCCACCACTTTAGAATCGGCACCTTTTTTGAGTTTGTAATTCACATCTTTGACAAGGCCGTCGTTTTTAAGGTGCCATTGGTGGGGAAGCAGGTCGTCGAGGGGTGCCGAAAAAGCATATTCGTCCAGGGGGGTATCAAAATCGGGTTCCGCAGATTTTACCATCGATATCTCCTGCAAAGCCTGCGCTACTTTCAGCGGGTTGTACGATTGCGGCGTTACGCGGGCGATGAGGGAACCGGGTTTGCGCTCTTCCACCAGCAACAGGTGGAATTCGTCCAGCACCATTTGTTGTTCTTCGGGGGCTACGCCGTCCTGAAAAACGAGGTAAATGTCGCCGGTAGGTACCATGGGGCGGTTGCTGCCTTCAGGGTAATAGACATGCGTACCTACTTCCACTTCCTCGCGTCCGCGCACTTCGTCGAGCTTCTCCTCGGTGGTGCTGTTGCCTTTGTTGAGTGACACAATCTGAAAGCCGCCGAGGTTTTGCAGCAATTGCGTTTCGATGTAGTCGGGTTGCTCCAGGTCGCGGGAAACGGTGGTTTTGAGTCCTACCCATTGTTTGCTTTTACGGAGGGCGATGTCGCCTTTTCCGCTTTTGATGATCAGCTTGCTCATTCTGGTGTCAGATTGTATGTACGTGCTTGTCGGTATTTGAGAAAACGAAAATTAGGGATTTTTTGGGAATGGCAAAGGATGAGGGAGATTTTATCTTTATCTTCGTGATGAACTGCCGGTTGCCATACCCGGGAAATAATTACACAAAGTGAAACTACCAGACCATAAACAAATTTTTTTAGATAATATTTCAGAAGAACTAAAACTCATTGACGGAGTTAAAGCCGTTGCTCTGGGAGGTTCATACGCCACCGGCCTGGCAACAGAAGGCTCAGACCTTGATATCGGCATTTACTATTCCGAACAGGACCCGTTTGACCTTGAAAAAATAAGAAGCATAGCTGAAAAATATGCTCACAACGACCAACCAACGGTTACGGGATTTTACGAATGGGGACCTTGGGTGAATGGAGGGGCGTGGATCAATACCGAAAATGGTGAGGTGGACTTCCTCTATAAAAACATTGACCAAATAACGAAAACCATCGAAAATGCAAAAGACGGTATTTGGGAAAACAACTTTGAGCAACAACCGCCATACGGATTTTCGTCCATTATCTTTCTGGCAGAAACACAAAGCTGCCTGCCACTTTATGACCCGGACCATGTCTTAAAAAATTTAAAAGAAAGCGTAAAACAATATCCGCAAAAGTTAAAGCAATCGGTCATTCAACAATCGTTGTGGTCGGCAGAATTTACAATATGGCAAGCCGAAAAATTCGCTGCCAATATTGATGTGTACAATACGGTTGGTTGTTTGACCAGAGCCGTGAAAAATATTGTTTCCGCCCTCTTTGCCCTCAATGAAATTTACCCTATGGGGGATAAACGGGCATTGAGCATACTTGAACAAGCACCAATCAGGCCTGTAAATCTGACGAATGAAATCAATGGCATTATGTGTTGCGAAAAGAATAGAATCGTTGACAATGTCGTGCAATTGAAACACCTGTTTAATGAAACAGTTGGACTGGCAAAAGGAGCATATAAACCCTATTATAAATTGTGACCAAACTACTGTTGGTTTCTTTGCGCAAAGCGACAAAGCATTTCAGAACCAGACATTATGCTTAAAAAGGTAAACATACCCCTCACCCTACTTGCGTTAGGGGGAATCATCAGCCTGTTACTGCACCTGTCGTTGCTAATGGACGATGTCAGGGGTCGGCACTCATGGCGGCAATCACAGACCATGTGGAACATCCGCAATTTTGAACGGCATGATGCCAACATCATGAACCCCCGGGCGAGCTATTTCAATTCAGGCCAGGGGAACATTGTCCGCTACGAGTTTCCAATCATGCAGTGGAGCATCGGGATGGTGCAGAAGGTGCTGGGCGACCACATCGCCGTGGTGCGGATCTGTGTATTCCTCATGGGACTGTTGGCTGTGTTTGGCTTTTACCGCTTGTTGTTGCTGCTGGATGTCGGGGCGTGGTTAGCTGCTTTGGGCGCCGGACTGTTTCTGTTTTCGCCGCTGCTACATACCTACATCGTGAGTCCGCTGCCCGATATACTGGCGTTGGCGGGCAGTGTTTGGTACCTATATGGCACACTGGCCTACCAGCGCACGCCTGAATGGCGCTGGTTGCTGCTGTCGGGTGCAGCGCTGTGGTTGGCTACGGCAGCAAAACTGCCGTTTCTTATGTTTTCAGTAGTGAGCATTTACTTTTTTTTCCAATCCATCATCCAGACGAAACGGCTGTCGAAGCACAACCTGCGCTTAGCAGTGGTGCAGTTGCTGCTGGTCGCGCCCGCCCTGGCGTGGTATGTTTGGGTGATCCCCACCTGGCCGGAGAATCCTGTCTTAAAGGGTATTTTTGCCGCCGATCCAGATTGGGAAAACATCCGCAGGATCTTACTTTTTTACCTCGGCACCACACTGCCTTCGTTTATTTTAAATCCCATTCTGGTCGTACCCTTCATCGCGGGGTTCTTTCGCCATGGTGGCATCCGCATCCATACCTGGGTCTATCCGCTGGCTGCGATTACCCTGCTCTACGCCGTCCTGCAATGCACGGCGATCAGCACCTTCCACGATTATTATTTCTTGCCCTTTTTGCCGTGGATGTATGTCATGGTAATCCGGGGAATCCAGGTGATAGGGACACGTTTGCCTAAGTACGCCACCTGGGCGGGCGGCATCCTGGCCGTCAGTGTGGTTGTGGTGTCGCACAGCCTGGTTGCCTACAAGTGGCTGCCAGCACACTCGGGCTATAACCCTGACCTCTTTACCTACCAATCGGAACTAAAAGCCGCCGTGCCCGACGGCAGCTTATGCGTGATGCTGAACGACCCGTCATACAACCAGTTTTCGTATATGGTGGACAAAATGGGCTACATCTTTCAAGATGACAACCTCCCGGCGCCGTGGATTCGCGACATGATTGACAACAAGGGCGTAACCTATCTATACTCCGACTCCCGGGCGGTGGATGAACATCCCGATGTACAACCCCTGCTGGATACCTTGCTGCTGGAGGCAGGCACCATCCGGGTATTCCGCCTGGCAGGGAAGGGCGAGTAGGGAATCTTGCGCACTGTTGCTGGTGCCCAAGCTTTTCCTGGCAATACCTAAATTTGTACCCTGCCCCTGCTCAAATCCGCCATCCTTCCCGGCCTCCACCTCCGCGTTGGCCAGCGTTTCGGCGCGTTCAGCCACAGCGCTTTTGTGAATTTGATGCCCGGGCAGGCGCCGGTGACGTTTGGAATTCAGGCGGGATTGGGGATGAATGTTTTTGGGGAGAAGCAAACGGGAGTTTTGATAAAGCATATTTGGTAATCATGAGAATAAAATCATACTACTGGACATTTTTGTCAACATGACGTTTACTAAACTTTAAAAGTTTAGTAAACGTTGCTCCGTTTCCCTCTGATTCTTGAAAATGTCCAGTAGTATGGAATAAAATCAAAAACATGAAAGCAATTATTCCATTTGTGT
>JABWAJ010000647.1 GCA_013361075.1 Saprospiraceae bacterium
ATTTTGGGAAATGTTAAGCTGGCCGGATACAGTGTCCAAAAAGGAAAGTTCGGCGATGCTGGCCAAGGCGTTGTTGTCTGTAATGAAAACGGAGCTTCCAATTTCGGTGAGGCCGCTCAACCCTGAAAGATCAGGTATTTGTTCATTGGCATTGATGTTCAACTCTCCGCCAATGGCTGTTAGTTGATTCAATCCGTCAAGCGTTCCCAGATTGAAATTGTTGAAAATCAAGAGTGAGCCCCCAATTCGGGTCAATACGTGCAACCCAGTGAGGTTCGTAACGTCCAGTCCATTGCCAATGCTAACGGTTCCTTCTATCTCGGTACATCCGGGGTAATTGATGGAAAAATTATCAATTTGAGCCTGTGAAGAAAAATTAATTCCATCTGGCAGGCACGATTGTGCTCCGGCGCTTTGTGCACTCAACAATAGCACCCAGGCAATGGTCAGAAACTGGTTTACTCGCTTCATTCTTATTTTTTGTTTTTTGGCTCCTTTATTGCAGATCAAAAGAAAACCTCGGTTTTAATACACCCCTGTGATTTTACCGGATGCCGACTTGCCCTGCACATCCGAAATCCTGAAAAAGTACACGCCGCCTGGCAATTCCTTGCGCTGGAACAAAAACTCCTGCCCGTCAAACCGATCTGTTCTCACTTTCCGGCAGGCAGCAACAAACAACTCAAATTGCTTTTCTCCGGGAATGCTTACAATCGCCCGAAAAGTGGCACTTTCCTTCATCGGGTTGGCAAAAAGTTTCCATCGTAGTTTGGAGTCGTGTTCCGGCTCATCAAGATTGACCACCCAATAGCTCATCAATTTTGTGGTGGTGGTGCATTTAACTATTTTCTCCAAAGATGGGGCTTGTTAGGCCGCCTTCAAAAGACATTTTTCTTTAATTGTCATTTTTTACCGATATTTTTTTATTGAAAAAAATTGTTATTCAAATAGTTATAATAATATTTGTGCAAAAAAAAGAAGAATGGAAAGCGCAATCTTAACTAAGATTTGGCTATCTCTCCCCGACGCCCAACGCCGCCTAATTGCCAAAGCCGTGCATTCGCCTTTGTTTAACCAACGCGAAGAAGTAGCCCGGTTGTTGGAATTTATAGAAAAACAGGCCTCACAAACCCCGGCAAAAAACAGATCTCGAAAAACTGATGGTTTCACCAAAGAGGCTGCCTTTCAATACGTATTCGCTAAAAAGCCTCAAAAAACAACCGTTTACGACGACGGTAAAATGCGCCACCTGATGGCCTACCTGCTTGAAGTGATTCGCAATTGCCTGGCCTGGCAGGATTGGAATAGTGAACCATCTAATGTGAACCTCCATTTGTGCTACGCACTAAAAAAATCAGGTGTCACCGAATTTTGGGAAAAGGAACTGGAGCGCTCAAAAGCAGCACTCGCTCAATCTACTTTTCGCCATGATGGTTACTATTTTCAACAATTCGCTCTGGAACAGGAAATATGGGAACTTGGCAGACAAAAACACCGCAGCGGAATAGACAATGTGGAAGCCCTGAATAGCTCATTCGGCGTTTTTGTAGCGGTCAATTCCTTCCGGCAAGGTTGTTCTCTGCTGGCACAAAAGTCCATGTCAAACGTTTCCGCCATCATTCCTTACTTGCAGGAAACCCTGCGACTGGCAGAGCAAGGGTACTTTCGGGACAACGCCGCGGTTGAAACCTGGCACGCCAGTTATGTGGCCCTTACCGAACCCGAAAATGAGGCGCATTTTTTGAGGTTAAAAGAGCTTCTGGCTCAAAATGGTGAGGTCTTTCCCAACCCTGATCTGCGGGATCTGTACATTCTGGCACTGAATGTTTGCATTCGCCGGATCAACGCTGCTGATAAAAAATACATGCGGGAGGCTTTTGATCTGTACCGGGGGGGCTTAGCACGGCGTGTATTTCTTGAAAATGGCTACCTGTCCAAAACAACCTATCGAAACGTCATGAACATTGCTGTTGGGGTAGGAGAGTGGGATTGGGCATTCAGTTATCTTCAGGAATTTCAACCTTTTCTGTCCCCAAAAGATCGGGAGAACATTTACCGGTACAACCTGGCCACCTATTATTTCCGAAAACAGGAATACAATGCGGCTCTGGAACTACTTCGACACGTAGAACTGCGGGAAATGCTTGAAAATTTCGACGCGCGACGCATGATGGTTCGTATGTACTACGAACTCGGTGAATTCCAGGCGCTCGAATCCCTCCTGGACAGTTTTGACATCTATCTGCGTCGCCACCGCGAAGGAGGATATCACCGCGAGATGTACCGGAATTTTGTCCGGTTTATGAGAAAAATGGTCATTCCTGCAAAGCGAAGCACGGCGGAACAAAACAAGCTCAAAAAAGAAATTACCCAAACGGAGTACCTCGCCGAACGGGAATGGTTGCTGTCGCTGGACTGAATCAGCTCCTCATGTTATAAGTCAGGGTCACCAATCCGCTATCGTACGTTTTGGTATCGGCAAGCTGAAGCTGCACCCGGTTGGGAAGCATGCCAAACAGCAGTTTTCCGCTTCCAAGCAAAATGGGATGGATGGAAAGCATCAACTCATCTACCAGATTTTCCTTTAGAAAAGAAGCGGTTAGTTCGGCGCCACCAAACAACCAAATGTCTTTTCCCGGCTCGTTTTTGATGGGTTGTACAGCCGTTTTGAGGTCGCCGGAAATCAGAATGGCACCTTCTTTTACCCGTTGCAGCGAATTGGAAAAAACATACTCGGTCATTGGTGGCATCCAGGAATTGTCGGCACCTTCCATGCCCAATGACATTTCGTAAGACTTTCGGCCAAGAAATATCGCATCTACCCGGTCAAAGAAGGCGGTCATGCCATAATCCTGGTTGGTAAAGCACCAATCGTATTCACCATTAGGCCCTTCAATATAGCC
>JABWAJ010000648.1 GCA_013361075.1 Saprospiraceae bacterium
ACCCACAGGGTTGTTTTTTAGGTAATCAGCACCGGCAAGAGGTGGAATAACTCCCCTCAGGCCTTCGCCAGTATCCATATGGCAATTGGCACAAAAATTTGTGTATAAAATTTCTCCCTGATAAAACGGCGGATTTCCGCAACCTTCCCCTGCAACAAGACAGGAAGAAGCAAACAGAAAGCCAATTAGTCGCATCTTTTTTTGCAAAAAAATCATGTTAACGGGCAGATTGAGCGAAAATCAGATTAAGGACCATCTTTTGAAAGATGTCCTTGCAAGCTTATTTACGTTGTTTTAACAGTAATGTTCCCCGTATGTTGTTCACCTGGATCTGTTGTCGGGTAATTTCATAGTCAATGACCTCCGGCACGAGGAGGATTTCTACCCAATCGTCTTTCAGGCGAACAAATGCATCAACAGGGTCTTCTATGGTTGCATAATAGAATTCATCGGTGTATTTATCGAGCATTTTTTGAAGGTAGGGCCTCAGGTCAAACTCAGTCTTTTTTTTGCCGGAAGCCAGCTCAAGCGTGGCGTTTTTTGTCAATGAGAATTGAAAACTGTCTGCTTTGAAATCCTGGCTGAAATCCAGAGAAAGCTGGAGTTTAAACAACTTGTCAAAGCCACTTGCCGGCAAACTGCTTGTCAATTGTCCAAATGTAAGAGAACCTGACTTTTGTGCCGAACCTTCTGCTTCCAGATTCAGGTGTTCGATAATGATCCTCGAAACCTCATACCGGGGTGTTTTTTCCTGAAACACGGAATCCAGATCCGGGCTAAACCAGGCTTTTGCCGGAGCCATCGCATCCCGGTCTGATAAGAAATTTATGATAGAGTACAGTCGACCTCTTTCTTCCTCGCTCACCGACCCTTTTCCGGGTTGAGCTTTGCCGTTGACCAAAATCCCGCTTTTCCCAAGCAGCGTTTCTAATTGTGCAAACTGGCTTCTGCAAGCAACCGAAGTAGCGCTCCACGGGCCCACCACACTAAGAAAGGCAACGATTCCGAGGCTTACAGGAATAAACCGGATGTCATCTTTTTTGGAAATGATGAAATACAGGCAAACCAACAGCAGCCAGACCCCAAGGGTTGCGATAAAAAAACGGGGTTCCGTCACACCATAATCATTCAGCCGTCGTCCGACAGCCAGGAGCAAAACAGGGACAACAGGACTAAGAAGGTAGAAAAACCAACGCCGGAACCAGGCCAAAATGGCGGAATCATCTGTCTCCACAAGCCGGTAGTTCAAAAGATAAGTCAGGATGCCGACCGTGGAAAATCCCAGACTTAGCGAAGAAACGTAACCTTTGGGCCATTCCCACTCAAATCCAATCTTCAGCATATAGGCATACAAAATCAGCAAATAAAGCACCGTCAGCGGAATGAGAATGTATTTGACCAAATTCCGGATCGCAGCATTATAGCTTGGGTCTTCTTCAGAAAGGGCAAAATCTTTCGGAACCTGACTAAAAAAGTAGAGGGGATGAAAACCGGCAGCAATCACGGTGAACAAGTGCAGATAGATCCTCCAGGGCCAGTCTAAGCTGAATAACTGGTCAACCCCCAGTATGGCTAAGCTGATGCCGACGAAAAGCACAATACCATAAAAAGCGGCAACCATCCACTCGGCGAGCAATATTTTGTTGAATTTCCAGAAACTCAGCACCGATTCTTCTTTTCGGTTGAGGTAGGCCGATACTCCGACCCCGCAATGTACAGCAAGCGCCAGGGCAAAAAAGCGAAAACCGTCTTTAATAGAATCCTGATCCGGGCTTACTTCCAGTGTGCTGAAATACAAAAGCAGCCCCAACAGGGCGATTCCCCGGAATACCCAGGTTTTTTTGAGCGACCAGCTATAGGATTCAGCAGCAATTGACGTTCCCAGCAGCAAAGGCACCCCAAGTGCAGTCGTCATAATGATGCGCAGCAACCAGGCTTCGGCATTTCGGCCTTCGGCCCGTTCTACAAACACCATACTGGCTATCATGCAAAGCAAGGCCAGAACAGAGGCTGCCGGAAACCTTTGCCAGGCTGCTTTAATGTGTTGAAGAAGAGCGGATAAGGATGGAAATTGCATGTAAAAAGGTTTTGTTCGGCAAACACGCTGTTGTTGCGGACGTGCGAAAGCTACGATATTATTATGGTTGTCCCAAATGATCCGGAAAACCAAATTTAATCTGGTGGATTAATGCCTGTGGAAGTGACTTGACTTACCGCTTCCCGGAACTCGATAGCATGATGGTTATAAGCATGATCAGTATTGTTAATAATTTTTTGAATAAGTTGTCCGAACGCTTTTCTGGCAGCGGGCTCCTGGTAACGGGCATAAAGACACAACAGCAAATTCCATTCAGCTTCTTCTGCCCGGCTGCGGTATCGGGTTTTCATTTTTTCAAAATCGCGGGAAGCTGCTTTGAATTTCCCTTGCCGGAAATGTATATGCGCGAGCAGGCGCAACGCCTCAACAAAGCTTGAATCGGCAGCAAAGGCTGCGCCGGCGTTTTTTTCCGCCTCTTTCAACCTTTGTTGATAAAAGCCGGCCAACGCTTGTTTGTACAAAGAATCCACCAATTGTTCAGCTGGGGAAAGCTCACCGGATCGGGTACCGGAAGCCCAATTGTCTGGTTTTGGGTAAAATTTTCGCGCAAGGGTTGCCAGTTGTTGTGCGGACGGAATGGGAGATCCGGGACTGATGTTTTCTTGTTGCGGAACTTCATCAGGCGTTTTAACGATAGGAGGGGAGGAGTTTGGACTTCCGGGCTGAAGCAAATCAGGGGTTGGCTCTGACGGTGCCTTATTCTCCGGTTCCTTGTTGTCAAATGAAAAATAGAATAAAAAAAGCAACAGCATAAGAAGGACTATTCCTGCAATTGGCATCCAGTTTTTTTTGCGGAA
>JABWAJ010000074.1 GCA_013361075.1 Saprospiraceae bacterium
CTGGAACCTTATGCTTATTTCAGGCTTCAGGTCGAATCGCCGTCGGGCTTCGTTGGGGGCCCCAACATCGGTGCGCGTGGCTTCCGGTGGTTCTCAGGTGAAGGGCTTGTTCAAAAAGCGTACATCCAAACCGATACATTTGGAGAGGATGCCGGCCGCATTGGGGGCACAGTGAAGTTCCGACCACTGAAAATTGTGGCGCAGCGGGCCTATGCCGGGATTGAAGTTCCTTAAAATACTTATCTTTGCGGCCTCATTATCTTATCATTCAAGCAAATGGCCACGCCGCGAACTGTTGCATTTTACACTTTAGGTTGCAAACTCAACTACTCCGAAACGTCGTCCATCGGGCGCTTGTTCGAGGACGCAGGCTATTCAGAAGTAGGTTTTGATACCGGTGCCGATATTTATGTGGTGAATACCTGTTCGGTGACTGATTTTGCTGACCGCAAGTGCCGGAAAGTCGTTCGCCAGGCATTGCGCCATAATCCGCAGGCTTTTGTGGTGGTGACGGGTTGTTATGCGCAGCTCAAACCGGAAGAAATTGCAGAAATGCCGGGTGTGGACCTCGTTTTGGGTGCCGGCGAAAAATTCCGCATGCTCGACTACATTGACGACCTGAGCAAATCGCCGGGCAAGGGCATGGTTCGTGCCGGCGAAATCCGGGAAGTCAAAGATTTTGTCAATGCTTTTTCATTTGGCGACCGTACCCGCTCTTTCCTCAAGGTACAGGACGGCTGTGATTACAAATGTTCATTTTGCACCATCCCGCAGGCCCGGGGGCGCAGCCGCAGCGACACAGTCGAACAAGTAGTGGCCAATGCGCACCGCATTGCTGAAATGGGCGTAAAAGAGATCGTGCTCACCGGGGTAAACATCGGCGATTTTGGCAACGGCACCGAAGTGATTGAGGGCGACAAACCCAAAAAAGATGCCTTGTTCATTGACCTCATCCAGGCCCTGGACGAAGTGGAAGGCATCGAACGTTTCCGGATTTCTTCCATCGAACCCAACCTTTGCACTGATGAAATCATTCGCTTTGTAGCCCAATCACAGCGCTTTGCGCCGCATTTTCACATGCCCCTGCAATCAGGCAACAACAAACAACTGCGCGAAATGCGCCGCCGGTATGTACGCGAATTGTACGCCGAGCGCGTGGCGACCATCAAATCGCTCATGCCGCACTGCTGCATTGGTGTGGACGTCATTGTAGGTTTCCCCGGCGAAACCCGGGAGGATTTTGAAGAAACCTGCCGCTTTATCAGTGAATTGGATGTTTCCTATCTTCACGTGTTTACTTATTCTGAACGGCCCAACACCCCGGCTGCGGAAATGGGTGCTGTAGTTCCCGTAGACGAACGCCGTCGCAGAAACGAAATATTGACCCTGCTCAGCGAAAAAAAACGCCGCCATTTTTACGAACAACACCTTGGCCAAACCCGCCCCGTTTTGTTCGAACAACATACCGAAAAAGGCCTGATCTCCGGCTTTACCGATAATTACATCAAAATTGAAGCGCCTTTTGACCCGCTGTTGCTGAACGAAATCGAGTTGGTGGACCTCAGGACGGTGAACCCACGCGGTCAGGTTGACGTGCTTGTTCTTAATCCGAATTAACGATGCAGCACGAAAGCGCCCCTGAATTAGCCCTCCTGTACCTCTTCATGGTGGCCGCACTTGGCTCCTGGATTGGCAACATCAAAGTCAGGGGCAGCAGCCTCAGTGTAGCTGCCGTGTTGTTTGTCGGGTTGGCCGCAGGCGCAATTCGACCCGATATCCAGATTCCGAAAATCATCACTTTGCTCGGGTTGGCAATGTTTGTGTACAGCATCGGTTTGAGCAGCGGTCCTTCCTTTTTTGGTTCGCTCAAAACGCGGGGTGCGCAAAATGCCGGATTCGCATTCACGACACTGGCTGTTCTCTCCCTGCTTGCCGCAGGATTGCATTACCTTTTCCATTTTGATCCGGCGGCTTCAGCGGGCCTGCTTTCCGGGGTGACCACCAATACGCCTGCTTTGGCCGGTCTGCTCGATGCCATACAGAAACAAGGTGGCCCGGGTATGGACCAGGCTTCGCAAAACGCGGTGGTAGGTTATTCCATTTCTTATCCCATGGGCGTGGTGGGCACGATGATTGCCGTGTTGCTGGCCAGGCGCTGGTTGCGCGCCGATTTGAAAGCCGAGACCCTGGCGCTGCGCAACGAATACCCGATCGAACAAAATTTGGTGAACCTCACCATTGAAATCACCAACCCGGAAGTCATGGGCATCAGCCTGCGCGAACTGCGCCTGAAGTATGGTTGGAATGTGTTATTTGCCCGTCACCTGCACGCGGGAGAACTGGGCCTTTGCCATTGGGAAACCCGCTTTTCCACCGGTGATCTGGTGAGCATGCTGGGAGATGAACAAGACGTTCAGAAAGTAGTGGAAACCATCGGCAAATACAGCGAAGAGCAACTGGCAGATGACCGTACCATATTTGATGTGCGTCGAATGTTTGTATCCAGGCCCGGTATTACCGGACGACCTTTAGCAGCGCTCAACATCGAAGAAAAATATGAGGCAATCGTTACCCGGGTGCGGCGCGGCGATGTGGACATGCTGGCTACCCGCGACACAGTACTGGAGTTGGGCGACCGCGTGCGCCTCCTGGCCCGGCGGAAGGACATGCCCAGCCTCCAAAAATTTTTTGGCGATTCCTACGACTCGCTGAGCCAGATAGACTTGCTGTCTTTTGGATTGGGCATGGGGCTTGGCATCATGCTGGGTACGGTGCGGTTCGATCTGCCCATTGGCATTACCTTCAGTCTGGGGTTTGCGGGTGGGCCTCTGGTGGCTGGTTTGGCACTGTCTGCCATGCGCCGCAGCGGCCCCATCGTCTGGACATTGCCCTATTCTGCCAACCTCACGCTGCGACAGATTGGCCTGATGCTGATGCTGGCCGCCATCGGGATCAATTCCGGACATACCTTTGTCAGCACCATGAGCAGCGGGGAAGGCCCCCTGCTGTTCCTGTCGGGTGCAATTGTAGCCCTGATAGGGGCTCTTATCGTGCTCTGGATCGGCAACCGCCTTTTCCGTATTCCTTACATTCTGCTTATGGGCATGATTTCGCACCACCCTGCCAACCTGGGTTTCGCCAACGACAAGGCGGGCAATAAACTGCCTACTTTCGGCTACGCGCTCACTTACCCTTTGTTGCTGATCGGAAAAATTTTGTTCGTGCAGTTGTTGTGGCAGGTGTTGCAGTATTTATAGAGGAATAAAAATGCTATCTTTATTTCACGAAATCTGAACAGGTATGCCCAGATCGCTTCCCGCCATTCCCCGTCTTCGCGCACTCCTCAATACGAGAAAATTCCTCCGCGACCCCCTCGGCATGATCAACGGGAGTTTGGAACAATTCGGCGATACTTTCAAAACCTATATCGGCGGGCTATATCCCGGCATTGTAACCACCAACCCTGCACTGATCCAGCACGTGTTGCAAAAAAACAACCGCAACTATTGCAAATCGCCGATGCATTTCGATAAGCTGGCGCATTTTTTGGGCAATGGCCTGCTTACAAGTGAAGGCGAGTACTGGTTGCGCCAGCGCAGGCTCATCCAACCGGGTTTCCACCGGTCGAGGCTGGCCGCGCTGACCAACATCATGCAGGAGGTGACGGATGCATTTATGGAGCAATTCGACGAGGAGATCAAAAAAGGCCAGCCTGTGGAGTTGTCTGCAAAAATGATGGAGCTGGCTTTTCGAATCGTTGCACGCGCCCTGTTCAGTACCGATATTGACGAAACGGATTTGCAGAAAATAGGCAACGACATCACCGTATTGCAACAATTCATCATCCGGCAAATCCGCCAGCCTTACCTCAATCTCTGGTTTCGCCTTTCCGGCAAATTGCGGCAGCACGAACGGCTCGCCGAAGATTTTGAACGACGGGTGACCGAAATCATCCAACAGCGCCGGTCATCAGGCGAGCACCACGACGACCTGCTGCAAATGTTGCTCGAATCGCGCTATGAAGACACGGGGGAAGGCATGAACGACCGGCAGGTATTTGAAGAAAGTGCCATCCTTTTCGTCGCCGGCCATGAAACTTCTGCCAATGCCATGACCTGGATGTGGTACCTGCTCAGCCAACATCCGGAGGTGGTAGCGCGCATCCGGCAGGAACTGGACGAAACATTGGGGGACCGAAAACCGGGTTTTGAAGATTTGCCTAAGCTGGTCTATTGCACCCAGGTGATTGAAGAAACCATGCGGCTTTACCCGCCAGCCTGGATCACCGACCGCGTGGCGGTAGAAGACGATGAATTTGAAGGCATCAAAATCCCGAAAGGCATTATGGTGGTCACGTATTTTTATGGGGTGCACCACGCCGGCAGCCTATGGCCCGATCCTGAGCGTTTTGACCCCGACCGCTTCCAGAAAGAGCGCCGCAAACAGCAACACCCTTATGCCTACATCCCTTTTGGCGGTGGCCCCAGGTTGTGTATCGGCAATAGTTTCGCCATCATGGAAATGCAATTGGCGCTGGCAGCCATGATCCGCGCCTACGACTTCGAGCTGGCACCCGGGCAGGCCATTGAACCCCAAGCCCTCGTGACCCTGCGCCCGAAATATGGCATTAAGATGCGGTTTTGGGGGAAAATTGGCAAGTAGGGAAATTTGCAAAAAGCAAGCCCGGCATCCTCAATAGCTCTTGCCAACTTGCCTTTTGCCCTTTGCCAACTTTATTTAAGAAAGGCCCTCTTCTCCATAAAACTCATCTTCATCCCGTTCAGGTGGCGGTGGCGGAGAATTTTCGTTGACGGTAGTCCACAACAAATCCTTGAGGGGCTCCAGGCCCTGATTGGCAACGGCAGAGATGAACAGACAGGCTACGCCTTCCGGCAAATCCGCTTTCATTTCTCCCTGCATGCCCGGATCAATCATGTCGCACTTGGTGATGGCTAAAATCCGTGGTTTGTCCAGCAATTCAGGATTGTACATCTCCAGTTCGTTCATCAGGATGTCGAACTCTTTGCGAATATTATCCGAATCACAGGGAATCAGAAACAACAAGGTAGAGTTGCGTTCCACATGGCGCAGGAAACGATGCCCGAGGCCACGACCAAGGTGGGCATCTTCAATAATACCGGGTATATCGGCCATGATGAACGAACGCCCGTCGCGGTATTGCACAATGCCTAGGTTAGGAACCAGGGTAGTGAACGGGTAAGCGCCAATTTCGGGTTTGGCTGCGGTTAACACAGAGAGCAGTGTTGATTTTCCGGCATTGGGAAAACAGACCAGCCCTACATCGGCAAGTACTTTCAGCTCCAGGATTTTCCAGTCTTCCCGTCCGGGTTCGCCCGGTTGGGAGTAACGGGGGGTTTGGTTGGTAGGCGATTTAAAATTAGAATTGCCCAGCCCTCCCCTGCCACCGGGGACAAGGATGCGTTTTTCACCATCGCGGGTGATTTCAAAATGGATTTCTCCGGTCTCTGCGTCTTTAGCCACGGTGCCTAAGGGGACATCCAAAATGATGTCGTTGCCATTGCTCCCGGTTTTGTTGCCGTCAGAACCATTGCCGCCTTTCTGGGCAATGACATGTTTGCGGTATTTCAGAGCCAGCAGGGTCCACATGTTCCGGTTGCCGCGCAGAATGATGTGCCCGCCCCGGCCGCCGTCTCCGCCATCGGGGCCGCCCTTTGTGGTAAATTTATCGCGATAAAAGTGAGTTGAGCCTGATCCGCCGGCACCGGAGCGACAGCAGATTTTGACATAATCCACGAAGTTTTGTTCAGCCATTTAAACGGTCTATTTCAGCGCACAGACGCCCGAAGATAGTTTCGATTGCGCCAACGCCTTCAATTTTTTGAGCCTTGCCAAGGCGGTTATAATAATCAAACACCGGCGTTGTTTCTTTTTTGTAAACTTCAATCCGGTTGCGGATGATGGATTCGTCCAAATCATCTGCGCGGCCTGAAGTGGCTCCCCTTCCGAGAATCCGCTTTACAATTTCTTCATCCGGCACTTCCAGCATCAACAATCCCGAAATCGTCTGTTTTTTTTCTTCCAGTAAAGCATCCAAAGCTTCCGATTGCACAATATTTCGGGGAAAACCATCAAAAATATACCCCGGAACATCCGGATTGGCGTCAACTTTGTTCCGCAACATGCCTATCGTTACCGAATCCGGAACCAACTCTCCTTTTTGCATGTAGCGCTTGGCCTCAATACCCAGCGGGGTATCATTGCTCAGCTCATAGCGGAATAAATCGCCTGTAGAAATGTGCAGCAGTCCGTAACGGTTCACCAACATCGCAGCCTGTGTGCCCTTGCCCGATCCGGGAGGGCCAAAAAGTATCAGATTGATCATGACGTCAACAATCGTTTAGTTTTGAATAGTACTTTGTTGCATGCAGACGCAGATCGGGTATCCATTTCCCCGTCAAAACTTTCTGCATGATCGTGCAGTAATGGCTTTATTCTGGTTCAGGCGAGCTGCGAAGATAGCTCTTTTTTTTGGACTACGCCTGTAAACCCGGTGTTTAAACAAACTCCACCTGGCAGCGTTCTTTCCTATGCCCGAATCTTGAAATAAAGAAAACTTTGGCCCTGGTAAAAGAAAAATGCCTTTTGTAGTGTTCTATAGCAGAGATTAAAAGCTAACTGTCCATTTTTTTATGTTTCCGACAGGTAGCTCAGCGTAAATAAAGGATTTGTAAAGCAGCATACAAAGCTTTTTTCTGAAAATTATTAACTTGCTTCTCCATCCACAAGATCAACGCTAAAGCTATGCGAAAACAACTATACGCCCTTTGTCTGACAACTATTTTTGCTTTGATGCTCCATACCGCAGCCCGGGCTACCCACAACCGGGCAGGAGAAATCAGTATTGAACAGGTAGGGGACTGCGTCACCAGCCTGACCATTAAAGCTACTGTTGTCACCTACACCAAAACCAGCAGCGTTGACGCCGACCGGGATTCGATCACCATTTGCTGGGGAGACGGCAAATGCGACCGGGTAGCCAGAATGAATGGCCCGGGTTCTCCACCAAACGGTGAACCGCTGGAAAACGATACCAAAAAGAACATTTACATGGCAACTCATACCTACGCCGCCCGGAGTACGTATAAAATTTCCA
Organism: Saprospiraceae bacterium; assembly: GCA_013361075.1. Lineage (GTDB taxonomy): Bacteria > Bacteroidota > Bacteroidia > Chitinophagales > Saprospiraceae > JABWAJ01. The sequence goes on from JABWAJ010000074.1 coordinate 7,136, forward strand.
TGACCGACCCCAACCGCAATGCGGGCATCCTGAATGTAAATCCTCCCAATTCGGTACAGATTAAATTCCACCTTGAAACGACTTATACTTTCCCGAATCCGCAATTTCAGGGCTGCAACAACACACCGGTGCTTTTGCAGGAACCCATTGATTTTGGGTGCGTCGGCAAAGTTTTTACCCACAACCCCAATGCCTTCGATGTAGATGACGGGGACAGTCTTGCCTACGAACTGGTGGTGCCGCTTCAGGATGTCGGAACACCGGTGCCCAATTACCTTTGGCCCGACCAGCTAACGCCTTTGAATAACGACATCAGCATCAACCCGATTACGGGAGAAATCATCTGGAATTCGCCCCAGCAGGCAGGAGAATACAACATCGCCATGCACATCATTTCTTACCGCGACGGGGTCATCATGGACATCGTACTTCGGGATATGCAAATCCTGATTCGCGAATGTGATAATCAGCCACCGGATGTCGTCACCACTTTTGATGAAATTTGTGTTGTTGCGGGCGAGATGGTCGAAATAACAGTAACGGCAGGAGCACCGGTTTTTGAAACAGAACAAAAAGTAAAACTGGAGGCTGAGGGCGGACCATTTTTTGTTCCCATTAGCCCTGCAACCTTTGAACCCGTTACGACAGGCTTCCTGAATGACCCGGTAGTGAAGGTTTTCAGATGGCAAACAACCTGCGAACACATTGGAAATCAATATTATACTGTTGTCTTCAAAGCAACCGATGACTTCTTCGACGGCGAATCCGGACTGGCAACCCTGAAAACCGTCCGGATTAAAGTGGTCGGGCCGCCTCCTGAGGATGTACGCGCCATACCCGGATCGGGGCAGGTCGAACTGACCTGGGAAAAGCCTTATTCCTGCGAAGCTGCTGCGGAAAACTACTTCCGCGGATTCACAGTATGGCGGCGGGAAGGCAGCAACAACTTCCCCACCGATACCTGTATGCCGGGCCTCGCTGGCCGGGGCTATGTGCAGGTGACGCCGCAGCCCATAAAAACCGAACAGAACGGTCGCTACTATTACAAAGACCTGAACGTAGAGCGGGGGCGTACCTATTGCTACCGGGTACTCGCCATATTTGCCAAAACCACCCCAGGCGGCCAATTCACTTACAACCGCGTAGAAAGTCTGCCATCGGAAGAAACCTGCGTTCAGCTGAGCCGGGATGTACCGCTCATTACGCATGTAAACGTGCTGCAAACGGGGGCTTCAGACGGACAAATAGAGGTTTGCTGGTCCAAACCCAAACCGGTTGATCTGGATACTTTAGTCAACCCGGGGCCTTACCGCTACGAAGTGCTGCGTGCTGACGGACAAACCACGCTGGCTGCCGATTTCCGAACCATCGGGGTCGAATTTTCCAGCGAATTTTTTGCGGAAGCTAATGATACCTGCTTTGTAGATGCCGGATTGAATACCATCGGACAGGCTTATACTTACAAAATCAATTTTTATGTAAACGGTGAAGACGAACCACTGGGCGCTACCAACCCGGCCTCATCTGTTTTTCTGAGCAGCGCACCTACCGACAACCGCCTCAACCTGTCGTGGACCGAAATTGTGCCCTGGGACAATTACAAATACGTGGTTTACCGCAGAAATGCACTGGGAGTTTTCGATTCGCTGGGGACCGTAACCGAACAGGCTTATGCTGATGAAGGCCTCATTAACGGCAAAGAATATTGCTACCGGGTGAAAAGCATTGGATCTTATGGCGTGGAAGGGGTCATCAGCCCGCTCGACAATTTCTCACAAGAGTTGTGTTCTGTGCCGGTGGACAATGTCGCCCCCTGCCCTCCAACGCTTGAGGTGACGAATATTTGCAATCAGGACATTCGCTGTACCGATGAAAGTGCCTTGTTCAATTCCCTGCGCTGGGTGAACCCCATGCAATTGTGCCCTACAACAGACGACGTAACGGGCTACCGGGTTTATTACGCGCCGTTTGAAGGAAGCCCTTTTGCAAAAGTTGCTGAATTTGATGAATCCGGCAGGCTGACCTGGGAACACAAACCAGAATTTGGCATCGCAGGTTGTTATGCTGTAACGGCGATTGATACGTTCTTCAATGAAAGCGTTTTCAGCAATGTGGCATGCGTTGACAACTGCCCGTCCTATGTTTTACCCAATACATTTACACCCAATGATGACGGGCAAAATGATGTATTCCGGCCTTATCCGTATTGTTTTATCGAAAGCGTTGAATTCAATGTATTCAATCGCTGGGGGCAATTGGTGTTCCAAACCAAAGACCCGAATCTGGAATGGAATGGCCGAAATGCGCGCGGAGAAGTGCTTACGGACGGGGTTTACTATTATACCTGCCGCATTTTTGAACGCCGGGTGGCCGGTATTGTACAAAATCCGGAAATTCTGAGCGGATACATTGAATTGCTCAGTGGAGGAAAATAAGCTTATGTTCACAGGAATCATCGAAGCAATGGGAACCGTTGCTTCCATTCGCCGGGAAGGCGATAATGTACATTTTGATATTGAATCGCAGCTCTCAGAAGCGCTGAAAATAGACCAAAGCCTGGCGCACAACGGCGTTTGCCTCACGGTAACGGCGTTGTCGCCCGGCGCTCATACCGTCACCGCAGTAGCAGAAACCCTGCTGCGTTCCAACCTCGGCGACCTTCGCGAGGGCGACCCTGTAAACCTCGAACGCGCCATGATCTCAGGCGCGCGTCTGGATGGGCACATCGTGCAGGGGCACGTGGATGCAACTGGCGTTTGTAAGGCTGTTGAAGAAGCGGGGGGCAGTTGGTACGTGCATTTTCGCTACGAACCCTCTGAAGATCGGTTGCTGGTAGACAAAGGCTCCATTTGTGTGAATGGCGTGAGCCTGACGGTGGTGTCGCCGCACGACGACTTATTTTCGGTGGCCATTATTCCGTATACGTGGGAACATACCACGTTTCACAGGCTTCGTTCCGGAGATCGGGTGAATCTGGAGTTCGATATTATTGGAAAATACATTGCCCGGTATGCGGCGCTATACGGTTCCGGGGCAGCCCGCTGAAGCTGCTCATCCCGTCAATTTCCTCCCAGAATCAGTGGCAACCCGTCGCCTTTGTCTCCGATGACGATGACTTTGGTATTGGGGGAATTCGCCAGTTTCAAGGTGGCTTCTATGCCTTTGTCTTTGAGGATTTTATCTGAAAGGCTGGCATTCAGGATTTGATTCGCGTCGGCTTTGGCTTTGGCTTCAATGATTTTGCGCTCCGCTTCTTTGCGTTCCTGTTGCAGGATGTATTCGTATTTGAGGGCCTGTTGCTCCGACTCGATTTTATCTTCGATGGCCAGGCGCACTTTTTCCGGCAACTGGATGCCGCGGATCAGCGTCGCACGCAACTCTACAAAATTGTTGAGCAACGCCGCTTCCAAATCTTTCTGAATCTGCTGTTGCACTTCTTCGCGTTTGCTGGAATACAACTCTTCAGGATCGTAACGACCAATGATTTTGCGCACAGCCGACCGCACTTCGGAACGCACCAGGGAGTTGATGTATTCGATGCCGAATTTTTCGTGCAGGCTGCCAATCTTATCGTATTTGGGGTTAACCCGCACGGTAATGTCCACATTAATGGTGAGGCCGTTTCGCGACAACACTTCCATCTGTTCTTCGAGTTGCTGTTCGCGCATGTCGTAAACGTACATCACATTCCACGGGGCCAATACGTGAAACCCCGGGTAATAAATGTGCTCTTTGTCGAGTCCGACCCCAAAACGGCGGAACAATACCCCCTGATGGCCGGGTTCAATGGTTAGAAATGTGGCATTTGAAAAAACAAGAACCACCACCAGGATAATGGTGACGATCACACCTGTAGTGACCAATTTGCCTTGCCTCGGAAGTCTGGCTTCGCTCATAAAAAAAGATTTAAACCATAAAGATACAACGAACGGGGTTCACATCAAAAAATAATCCAGGGCCGCTTCAATGTCTTCCGGTTCGCAGGCCACGTTCACCACAGCGTTTCCAACCGGATGGATGAGGCTGAACAGGATTTGCCCGTTTTCGTTTTTTTTGTCCTGGTGCATCAGAGCGAGGTAATCGGGATAGCTCGATTTTTCTATCGTGAATGCACCATAAATTCGGGTAAGGTAAGCTTTAATGGCTTCCACGTCAGGCAAAGGAAGCCCCAGTTTTCGGTGCGAAAGATAGCTTTCAGCCACCATGCCAACTGCAATAGCCTCGCCATGCAGGAGGGGGTGTGCCGATTCCAGAGCATGGCCTTCGATGGCATGGCCGATGGTATGCCCGAAGTTGAGCGCTTTGCGGATGCCGCGCTCAAAAGGGTCAGCTTCCACGATGCTTTGTTTGATGCGCAGCGAGTGGAGTATGTACGGCGACCAGTCGAGCCCGGCAAGGTCCTGCAGTCGGGACATTTTTTGCCATTGTGCTTCGTCAGCAATGAGGGCGTGTTTGATCATTTCGGCAAACCCGCTGCGCAATTCCCGGTAAGGGAGGGTTTTTAAAAAATCGGGGTCAATGAAAACCGCTGCCGGGTCCCGGAAGACACCAATGCTGTTTTTAACCTGCATAAAATCTATCCCCAGTTTCCCGCCAACAGACGCGTCTACCTGCGACAACAAGGTGGTGGGCACCTGAACAAAGTCCATGCCCCGCTTGAACGTCGCTGCACAAAAACCGCCCATGTCGCCAATGACGCCCCCGCCCAGGTTGATGAGCAACGAGCGGCGGTCGAGGCCCGATTCCATCATCCGGCTCCAGATGGTTTGGCAGGTTCCGATGTTTTTGTGTGGTTCGCCTGCCTCAATCCGGATGAGGTGAAAATCAGCCAGCCCTGTTTTTTTCAGAAATACCGGCAGGCAATGCTGCTCCGTGTTTTCATCCACAAGAACGGCAACCTTTGGGTAGTTTTGCCTGCGCAGCCAATCTCCGGCGCTTTCGCGCAAATCGCCCAGGTGTATGGTATATGTGGGGAGGTTGAGTATGTCCATTCGCAATGCTTTTTCAGTTTACAGTTTTTCAGTTGGCAGTCATTTGGGTTTAAAAAATTGATTTCCAAAAAATTATGCTTTTAAAACAAGAGCCGGGCAGCTTTTCCAAAACACTGCCGGCCAACTATTTCCCGCCACGGCTTTTGTTGTCTTTTGTTTTGCCATTCCTGCAGGCATCCACATTCACGAATTTCCAAGAAACGCCATCACCTTGGTCAGCAGGGCCTCCGGTTGATCGGCATGTACCCAGTGGCCGGCGCTTCCGATGGTGTCGAGTACTGAATGGGGGAACAATTTCCGGATGGCGGGCAGGTCACTGTCGAGCACATACGGCGACCATTCGCCGCGCAAAAACAAGCTTGGGCCTTCAAAAGCATCGCCATCCACAGGAGCCAGCAAATCGCGGTAGTGGGTAAACAATACCGGAAGGTTCATTTTCCATTCATAGCCCCCTTCTTTATTGCGGGTGAGGTTTTTCATCAGGAACTGCCGTACCCCTTTGTCCGGAATCCGGTTTTGCAAAAAAGCATCCGCATCTTCCCGTTCTGCAATGGTGTCCAGGTCCAGCGCCCGCAAGGCATCGAAAATTTCATCGTGACCGCCTTCGTAAGCTTTGGGGGCAATGTCTACCACGATGAGTTTGTCCGTCATATCGGGGTAGTGCAGGGCAAACTGCATGGCCACTTTGCCGCCCATAGAGTGCCCCAGGAGGTGCGCTTTGTAAATCCAGTGCGATTCCATAAACGCTTTCAGGTCTTCTGCCATAATGGGGTAATTGATTTCAGGCAGGTGGGGCGAGCGGCCGTGATTGCGCTGGTCGGGTACATAAACGGTATAGTGATCCGCTAATTTTTTGGCAATGGTTTGCCAATTGTCCAGAGTGCCGAAAAGCCCGTGCAGAATGAGCAGGGGTTCGCCTTGTCCGTATGTTTTGTAGTTGAGTTCCATAAGCGGCAAAGATAGTGGTTCTGCTGCGTTCCGTGCCCAAATCTGGTTTTAACATTACTTTTAACCGTAGGCGAATAAACCTGCCGCTCCTTGCCTCGTCAAAAGCAGCAAACAAACTTATTTACCATGAAAATGACGAAAAAAGCATTTCAATTCCTGTATCTGGGTTTAACCCTGATTTTGTCGAATGCACTCCATGCCCAATCCGGAGAAGGAGTACAAGGCCGTGAACAAAAGCAGCGCTTGACAGCTGAAGAACGTGCAAAAAAAGCGACCGACCGCCAGAAGGAAGAGCTTGGCTTAGATGAAGCTCAATACCAAAAAGTGCTCGACATCAACAAAAAGCACGCGGCAAAAATGGAGGACCTCCATAAAAAAGCACAGGAAGAACGCGAAAAGCGCAAAGCTGAAATGGAAACAATGGAAGCATCGCGCCAGGCAGAATTGAACAAAGTGCTGACCCCGGAGCAGTACGAGCAATTCAAACTAAACAAAGAAAAGCATAAAGAAAAAATGAAAGCCCGCAAAGGCCACCCGGGGCATCAGGGTAAGCCGGAGGAGTAGGCAAGTAGGGCAAGTAGGGCAAGTGGGCAAGTGGGCAAGTGGGCAAGTGGGCAAGTGGGCAAAAATCGTAAGGAAACGCAAAAGAATTCCGGTTTATAAAAAAAAATTTTCCTGCCTTTTGCCCTTTGCTTTTTGCCCTTTGCCAACTTGCCCTTTGCCAACTTGCCTTCAACCCCTCACCCTTCCGAGTGCAGCGCCAGCCGGTTGCCTTCGCTGTCTGTGAACAACGCCATATAGCCCAATCCGGGGGCAATCTGCGTTTTGGGCCGGATGATTTTACCGCCCGCCGCTTCCACACGCCCCAGCACTTCGGCCAGGTCGGGGTTGGCATTCAGGTACACCAATACGCCGTGGGTTTCGCTGGGCTGGTAGGCGGTTGGGTGCTGGCACAGGGCGGCGCCGACTTCCGCATGCGGGAAAACGCCCATTTTAAACACCCCGAAATCTTCAATGGTGATTTCCGTCTGGAAAATGGCCTCGTAAAAAGCCTTCGCCCGCTCCAGGTTGGGGGCAGGAATTTCAAACCAGGTGGTCCAGTGTTGCTGCATATCGGCAGTTTTGTGGTCGCCGGTTTCAGCCGGCAGACCCGTTGATTAGGATGCTGAAAAGTTAGGAAATAAATTCCGATATTCGCCCCAAACACACCCGATATGAAAAAATCTGTACTGCTGCTTCCGGCGCTTTTGATCTTTCTCCATGTTGCTTTAAGTGCCTGCGAAAAAGACCCGGAGATCATCACCCGCACCATCATCGAAACCGATACTTTAGTCATCAACCACCACGATACGGTAGTTGTAACCCTGACCGATACCCTTACCCTCACTGAATTTTTGCACGACACCGCCACGACCTTCCTTCTCGTGCGCCACGCCGAAACCACCGGCAGCGGCAGCAACCCCGACCTGAGCGCCGACGGCCTGCTCCGGGCTGCGGAACTGGCGCGGGTACTGAAAAACGTATCCCTCGATGCAGCCTACTCCACCAACCTGCTCCGCACCACCAAAACCGCACAACCTACCGCCGCCGACCAGTCGCTAACCCTCCAAACCTACGACGGTTTTGTCCTCAACCCCATGGTAGATGCCGTGCTGGCCAACCACCGCGGCGGCGCAGCCCTCATCGTGGGCCACTCCAATACCACGCCCGCCCTGCTCAACCTGCTTACCGGCACCAACGATTACACCAACATCCCCGAAACGCAGTACGACAACTTGTACGTAGTCACGGTTTTTGAAAAAGGCAGGGCGCAGGTGACGCATTTGAAATATGGAAAAGCGACGCCGTAGGTTGGACTTGCCGGGCTTTATTCGTTGTGGACAAAGGTTGGCATTGCGTCCATTCAGGTGTTTGATTTTTAATGGATTACGATTTTGAATCTCAGGTCGTCACAACAGCCGTCCCATCGGGACGCAATGCCGGTAGCCCCGAATAACGCCAAAACGACCGTCCCATCGGGATGCAATGCCGGTAGCCCCGAATAACGCAAAAACGACCGTCCCATCGGGACGCAATGCCGGTAGCCCCGAATAACGCAAAAACGACCGTCCCATCGGGACG
>JABWAJ010000649.1 GCA_013361075.1 Saprospiraceae bacterium
ACTCGGACACCTGGCGTTCCCAGAGTTTGGTCAGGATAATCTGCAACACGGGGGCTATGGCCGAATCTTTGTCCATAATCAGGTTGCCGGCGATCTCCTGGGGCAATCCTTTTTCGATCTGCAAACGATAGCGTCTGCGCAAATTTTCGTTAGAGGTGAGGCCGCTAACCACTTCAATGATGTCTTTTTCATTGAGTTTTTCCAAAAAAATTTTTTCACGCTCTATCCGAAAGTCAGCTGCCATTTTATCAATTTCCGAATCGTATTCTTTCCGGTAACTCAGGATTAGTTTGCCTTTCGGACGCTGGTTGGGTTGGTCAAAAATGTTTTTCACCTGGACCCAGAAATTTGTCCATTCGTCAGGCTTATTTTTAGAAGGGCGTGTAAATGCTTCTTCGGCCTGATCAATGATGATTATCCGTCCCTTTTTGTCTGTGGCAGCTTCCAGCTCGAGCCACCGGACTAACAGGCTACTGGCATCTGTAGGCATTGTTTCCAGTTCGAGGGCTTTTAGCAAAGCGCCGTCAAGTCCGCTTTCCGGGCTTCTACGAAGGTAAATCAGGTCGTAGTGGGATTCTAATCGCGGAAAAACTCCAGCACTGAGCAGGGAGGATTTTCCGACCCCCGACTGCCCAAACAGCAACAGCAGTGGTGCCGACTGCCGGCTTATGATGCGTTGGTACAACTCGCGAATGTAACGCGACCGTCCAAAAAACACCTGTGCATCGTCTTTTTCGTACCGACTCAAAAAACGATAAGGCGCTTCAGGCAAAGCGTAGTGGGAGGGAACAGGAGGCAATCCGAACAACAGGTTATCGGCAGCGGCGGGCAAGCTCCATTCTTTAACCGACTCTGATCCTTCGCGATACAACAACTCCCACGGGAACGGGAGGGTTTCCTCTGTAGTTAAATCCAACCCACGGTAATAGCGTTCGACCTTGTGACTGCCCTTACCGGCGATCATTTGCAATGTGGCTTCACGCCAGGCTTCCTCTAATGGCAGCCCGTCGGCCAGCGATTCATAAAAAAGGAGGGATAAATCGGTAGCAACCTGATCGTCAACTGCTTGCAAAGTACCGATAACAGCAGGAACGCCGCAACGACTCAATTCCTTAGCTTGCTGAATTGACAAACAACCATTGATGAACACGAGGTGGAGGCTGTGTTCAGAACCCAGAAACGGGACCAGGCCGGCACTGTGAACTTCCGAGGTTTTTCCTCCTTCCGGATTGGTTACAAAAATTTCCTGGCTGCCGGCATGACCACTGAAATGGAATACTGCGATGCGGTTACGGAATTTTGGCCGTTGAAAAACGTCAAAGATGTCGTCAAGGGTGGCCCGGGACAGGATTTCCAGTTCGCATAGCCCGGCGTCTTCTGCCCGATGAAGCAATTGTTTCAATGCAGTCAGCTCCCGGTCCAGGTTGCGCAGGTAGCCATCGCTGCCCGGGGGCTCGTTGGCAAAGGCTAAAACAATGACAGGTTTTGGCATCAGGGTATGGTTTTAAACCGACCATCAACAGTTTTCAAAGATAAGCGAAGCAATGGTGGTTCGCTATATCGTAATGACAGGAAAGTCAGCTTTGTTACCCCAAAACTCAAAAATCAATGAGAATTTCCGGCAAGATAAGGCGCATCAAGTACTTCGTGCGAATCCTTGCGGGAGACGCTGTAATTAAAACCTGGATGCAGCGAATAGGTGCCATATTCCCCACTTTTACTCAAAGCAATATAACCAACCTGCATTTCTTCGTTTGATTTTCCGTACTTTTCGGCTATGCGCAAAGCTGCTTCCCTGCAGGCTGCCTCCGGAGTTTTCCCCTGACGCATGAATTCTACAATCAGGAAAGCGCCCAGGGTTTTCATCACCAATTCTCCCAATCCGGTAGCGGTTGCTGCCCCAACTTCATTGTCAACATACAAACCAGCGCCGATGATTGGCGAATCGCCAACCCTGCCGTGTATTTTAAAAGCCATTCCGCTTGTGCTGCAGGCCCCGGAAAGGTTACCTTCACCATCAATGGCCAGCATGCCAATGGTATCGTGTTGTTCGTGGCCGCCAACGGGTTTGTAAGTCCCTTCTTTCAGCCACTCTTTCCACTTTGTAGATGCTGCTTCGGTGAGCAGGTTTTCTTTTTTAAATCCTTTGGAAATCGCAAACCGGTAGGCACCTTCTCCGCTCAGCATCACATGGGGGGTATCTTCCATCACTTTACGGGCAACGGATACGGGATGCATGATGTGCTGAAGAAAAGTAACGCTGCCTGCATTGCCTTTGTCGTCCATCACACAGGCGTCGAGGGTCACAATGCCGTCGCGGTCGGGCAGTCCGCCGTAGCCGACGGATTGATCGCGGGGGTCAGCTTCTACCATCCTGACGCCCGCCTCAATACCATCTAAGGCACTCCCCCGGTTCAGGATAACCTCCAGCGCTGTTTGTGTCGCATCGGGATGCTTCCAGGTTGCAATGACAATAGGTTCTGGTTTTTTTCCATTCGGGGAAATTACTCCAGGGGCATTGTTATTTGCCTCATCTTGCTTAGGTTTGGATTCGCAAGCAGAAAGCCCAACCCCTGCTGCTAAAGAAGCAAGGAAGGTTTTATTTAGGAAGTCACGCCGGTTGAACATGGTAACTGATTTGAAAGCGGGAAATTGTGCGCGGGCAATGATACAAAAATTCTTGGGCGAAAAGGGAAGCATTAAAGGAATAAAAGAAAAAGCCCTCTTCATGCATCGCAGAAAAGGGCTTTAATCTGAGGTCGAGAGCGGATTCGAACCGCTGTACGAGGTTTTGCAGACCTCTGCCTAGCCACTCGGCCACCCGACCTTTTTTGAAAAATCCGACCCCTTTTGGAATCGAGAACGCAAATATAG
>JABWAJ010000075.1 GCA_013361075.1 Saprospiraceae bacterium
GTAGATTTCCAACCTGGCCTTGATTCTCCGATACAGATTTGCGGGGATACACCGACGCCAATTAACCCGAACGGCAACCCTGCTTATGAATATACCTGGGATCCAACTACCGGCCTCGACCTGACCAATCCATGGAACCCCATTGCTACGTTAAACGAAAACATGACCTATGGGGTGACCGTCACAGACCCGGCCAGTGGTTGTTCTTTTGTAGGCGAAGTAGAAGTGCAAATCTTCCCGCTTATCAATCTGGAAGTGACCGGAGATACCACTTTGTGTACGGCGTCATCACTCAATCTTACGGCGACAAGCGATCAGTCGGGCACAACATTTGTTTGGTTTGACAACCCTGACCTGAGTGGTACGCCAATTGGAGCAGGGCCTGAAATTACGGTAACTCCCCAGGGCGCAGTAACCTATTACGTACTCGCCACCAATGGCTTCTGTACAGATACGGCATCTGTGACCGTCAATGCCTTCCCGATCAATGCCATTTTACCTCCGGAGGTCATCATTTGCGAACCGGTAACTTCGACCGAATTGACGGTGGTCAACCTCGATCCTTTGCAGGAACTGACTTATGTATGGTCACCCGCCAATGCCGTGACACCTGCCACCGGCAATGCTACGGTACTGGTTAACCTGAACCTGGCTGACGATTTTGAAGTAGCGTTGGAAAACCAATATGGTTGCAGGGATACCCTTAACTCTACAGTGATCGTGATTGACCTGGCTGGTACTGTGACGGGCGTGGCTGTTCCGGATACGATCATTCTGGGCAATTCGAGCACCATTACGGTGACTGGTTGTGCGTTTTGCACTTATACCTGGACCGTACCTTCCGGAACGATCGTGCCGCCTACCGGCTCTGTTGTGGTGGCTACGCCTACGGAAATAGGGGAAAATATCTATACCGTAACCGTTAGTCTGAGTGGTTGTTCTGCGTCAGTTTCCATTCCGGTATTTGTCATTGAGGCGATTTGCGATGAAGATCACATTTTCCTGCCGAATGCCTTTACGCCAAATGGCGACGGAGAAAATGACGTCCTGCGCCTGCGCAGTATTTTCTTAGACCGGCTCACTGACTACGAACTGATGATTTACAACCGCTGGGGACAGGAAATATTCCGCACGCAAAACGTATTGGATGGCTGGGACGGCACTTTCCGCGGGGAAGAACTGGCCCCGGATGTGTATGGTTTCTACATGCGCGTTCGTTGTCCGGAAGGCGAAGAGCTGATCCAGAAAGGCAATATTACGCTGTTGCGTTAACCTGAGTTTTTAGCATACAAAAGGCTTCCGGAGACACTTCGGAAGCCTTTTTTGTACCCTACACCACAGAAATAAAAAAGCCCGGCTTTCCAAGCCGGGCTGTAAAGCCATTTTCGCAATCAGGCTTCCCCTTCATTAATACCTGACAGCGTCTCCGAACACCAATTTAAGTGTTTGCATTTGACCCCCCTCTGTTTCTGTCCGAACCAGATACAAGCCGGGCGTGAACCCACTGAGGTCGAATTTTTCTGTTGCTGAACCGGCCATTAAGACCCTGGAAATCATTTCTTTCCCTGTTGCATCAAAGATGCGTACCACCACTCCCTGGCCGGCAAAGCTGCTCAAATCAAGATTAAAAACACCTGTCGTCGGGTTAGGCCAGGCTTTAATTTGAGACGCTTTTTCAGCTTTTGTCGTTATGGGGCGTGCAAAAACAGGGTCGGTTGGGGTGGCATCTTGCGGAGTTTGCACTTCCTCAGTCTTCACAAATTTTTCATCCGGTGCCATCAGAGGCTGCACCCCGCCGGAGACAGTGATGTTGTCAAAAGTACCGGTGATCTCCAGGTTGTTGTTGCTGCTTTCTACAAAGAGGCCCATTTGGACGCAATTGCCCATGGTGATGGGGGCTGCACCAAGGAAAGACCACTGTTGTCCGTTTGTAGAAGCATAAGCATTGAGCGTATTGCCTGTCCGGTTAATGCGCAGCCAGGGCTGGTTGGATGCGATCACTGATTGCTGGGTTTGTGTGGTTCCATTATTAGCAGTCCGGACGTCGCGGCGCAGTGCATTGGCTCCATTGCTTCTGACAGCCATTTTTTTCGCACCGGTCATCAGGTTTTCCCGGATCATTACGCCAGCCCATCCGCCAGCAGGTGCCAGGCTCGTGACACGGGCTGTGATCTCGCCGTCGCCGCACAGTTCCACATAGACGAAGTGGGCAACATCGCTTTGGGGAGTGGAAAACCCTTTTGATTTAACCGTCAGCAGGCCGGAGCAAACAGACTGGGTTGCACTGCCATTTGCCGTATTGCCAATGTTGTTGTTGGTCCAGGGTGCTTTGATTCCCGTATCTTCCTTTACCGTAATGTTAGCGATTTTTTGAGTTGGATTGCCACAGGCGTCAGTAACAGTAACGGTAACCGGAACTGTTGTATTCAATTGTGCACACGTCAGTTGTGTCGGGTTAATTTCAATCGTTACCGTACCACAGGCATCGTAAGCATCTACGATGACATCATTGTTGGTCAGGGTGTAGCCGGCAGGATCTGTGATGACGATTTCGCCATCCGCTACTTCCACAACAGGTGGGGTATTGTCGCTTACCGTGATGGTTTGCACAAAATTTTCGGCACCGACATTGCCACACCCATCCGTGATTTGCCAGGTTCTGACGCGGGTGTAGGTACCCTCGCAGCCTCCCTCTGTTGTTTCATCGGTAACTACGTCAAATTTCACTGCTCCTCCTCCAAGGTCAAAACCCTCCGGTTTCAGGTCAAGTACAGCTTCCAGCGCTTCGGTATCAGTGCATTCGAGGCTGGCGTCGAGGCTGCCTGGTTCGCTTGTAAATGTTGGCGGCACATTGTCGTCGCATTCCAGCGTAAAAACCAACCGGTAAGTTGTGGTAGAAAAAGGAATGCCAATTTCAATCCATCCGGTGTACCAACCCGATGGCAGGGGTGTATTCAGGGATGCCAGGAGGTTATTGGTTGGCACTTCGTCATCGTAAATACCGGTTACAGTGACATCAGGTTCGAACACCGGCTGGGCGTCGTCGCCATACCAAAAGTAAAAATTGAGCGGGGTGTCAAACAAAGGCCCCATCGCCACAAAGCGCATAGACGCCAGCGAATAGCCTTCCGGCACATAAAACGAAAACAAATCGTCGTAATCTACATTCGAAGGCGTCAGGCAGCCGAATAAATCAAATTCCAGTTCAGTGGGGCTGGGGGTTGGCAGGGTGATGTTGTCGGGATTTGCAAAAGAAAGTTTACCGCCAAGGTCATTGTCAAAACACTCGTTCATGTCGCCGGGAGAGTTGTCTTGCGGCCATTCTGTTTTCAAAGAACCATTGTTTTCTTTGCCTTTGATGGGTTTTATGGGGCCTTTGGATTGCGCCTGTACTGAACATGCGCAAAACAGGGCAATCAAAATCAAAAAGTTTGTTGCGTGGGATTTAATTCTCAGGAAATTCATGGCTGTTAAAATTGATGTTGTTAAAATGGATTTTGCTTTGTCAAAGACCAGGTCATGGGATTCGGTCAGACAAATAGAGGTGTTGCCACCCCGCAAGAGGTGCCCATCAATTTTAAAAAATCCTTATTTTTTTTGAAAAAACTACTCCGCTTTCCTGAATGAATTGGAAAAAGCAATAGCCAACAAGCTGAAAATCAGCAAAAAACTGTATTCCATGCCGCCTTGCCCGGAGCCAACGACAAACCAGCCTTGTTTGAAATGAACCATAGTAATGCCTCCGAGTTGGTGAACAACAAAAATCAGGCAAACCCATTTTAAGGCGCGTCCGCTGAGGAGCAACGCCCCACCCAGCAACTCGTAGCAGGTAATGCCCCAGGCCAGATAAAATCCCAGGGGGCTAAATCCCTGTGCATCCAAAAAACCACCGAATCCGCCAACGGTACCCAATTGGATCCTGGCAACGGCATGAGAAATGAAAATAATGCCCACTGCAAAACGAAGCAGAGTAAGGCCGGAAATGTGCTTAAAGTTGATCATGAGAATGGTGTTGGTGATGTGTTTTGTCAGCTTTGTGTGGATACCCGGTTTTGGGCAGCACTAAGTTAGGATAGTTTGTTGGAAATGAAAATTGAACTATTATCATGGAGTGTTTAACTTAATAAAAAGTGATATTCGGCGATTACTCCCTATTTTTTATCGAATCTATTCAAGATGCAGATTTTATTACATTAAGTTTAATACCGTTAATACATTTCCTTTAAACAAAATGACAACTTATGCAAAAAGAAGAATTTCTCTTTTCAATTATTGGAATAATCCTTGCTTTGGCAATTTCAAATCTGATAAAAGGATTTGATTTACTCCTTAAATACAAACCTGCCACACAAAAACCCATGAATGAGAACCGATGGATGTGGCGCTTACTTTGGTTTGTCAACCTTACCCTCTTGATTTCACAATTTGTGTGGGGAATACGGTTGAAAATCGAAGAAATTAATTTGTTTTATTACTTTATCTATTACATTGTATTAACAGGACTAATATATGCCATTATCGTGTATATATTTCCCGAGAACGTTGAAGAGCTTTATAAAAACGAGCTCCAGGTTATTGATGAAGAAGCAGAAATTGACCGAAAAAAACTGTACACAAAAAGGCTAACTGGCTTTTATTACATATTCATAACATGGCTACTGTCAACAGTAATTGTCAATTTTGTTTTTTACTTCAAAAACAACGACAATATTATTGAGTTTTTGGGTGGGATTACACTAAAAGCTTTTTGCATTTATTTAATAGGGAGTTCAATCCGAAAAAAGGCAAAAGGCGAATTAGATATCTCAAAGACAGATTACATGATCATTTTTCTTTCTATCATCATCCACATTTGGTATTTCATCATCAGAATTTGACGGATTTGTTGCAGAGGATAATCTCTTAACCGGGGTAAGGCATACCAGTAAAAGATCTTTCTTTTTTTGCTAATGGTGTGCCTTACCGCACCAACACCACATCCCCCGACATCGACACTTTACCACCGTCGCTAAACGCCACCTCCAGGTACCAGGTGTACACGCCTTGCCCTGATATTTTCCCGTTTTTCCGGCCATTCCATCCATTTTCCGGATCGGAAAACGCGCGGTTTTCGCTTTTGAACACAAAACCACCCCACCGGTCAAAAACATAAAAGCGCACCACCTGTGCCTCCAGATCACGAATGGCCTCGGGGCGGAAGCGGTCGTTGATGCCGTCGTCGTTGGGAGAAAAAGCATTGGGCAGGTAAATCGGGCAATTGATTCGCGGAATAACGAACGCCAGGGTGTCCATGCAGCCGATCGAATCCCCCAGTAGCAGCACATAATCATCTGCGGCAAGCCCCGTAATCGGAAAATCCAACACCCGTGCCTCCCCGTTCAACGTCAACGTCAACGCCCCCAACCCGCCTTCAAAAGCAGCCATCAGCGCACCGTTGGCCTCCTGACATTCGGCAGGTTTCACGGTAAATTCGCCAAAACGCGGCGGCGTAGTCCCGGTAATGCTGCGTTGCAAGGCGGCAGTGCAACCGGCGGCGTCCATCACCGTGGGTTCATAATCGCCCGCAGCGAGGCCGGTGAAGGCATTTTCCAGACCAAAAACATCCCCGTCTGTTGAAAATTCAAGGGGTGCCTGCCCACCTGAAGCGAAGATCGTCATCGTCCCGTTGGCTTTGCCGCAACTTGCGTTTTTGACAACCACGTCATTGAGCAGCACGGGCTGACTGGCCGCAATGACTGCCGTTTCAGACAATGCGCAACCGTTGGCGTCCGTGATGTCAAGCGTATAATTGCCAGGCGGTAAATTCATAAAATTGCCCGTCGTTTGAGGGTTCCCGCCATTTAAGACATAATTGACGGGTGCCAATCCGCCCTGAACGGTGGCAACAATGCGGCCATTGTTTTCCCCACAGGAAGTTGGAGTCACCTCCAGCCCCGAAATGGCCGGCGCGCCATTTGTGGTAACCTGTGCAGTCGTAGCAAGGTGGCACCCCACTGCATCAGTTATGGCTAATTGGTAAGATCCGGGTGCCAGATTTTGCAAATTCAGGTTTGAAGACGCCGGCCCTCCATTTGCGGAAAGCAAATAAGGAGCCGTTCCACCGGCAATGGAGAGACTGATGCTCCCGTTATTTTCGCCGCAGGAAGCCGGAGTAACCACTAAGTTTTCAATACCTGGAAAATCCACGCCAAGATCTACTTCGAGGCTCACGATGCAGCCCACTTCATCCTGTACGTACACCGTATAATCGCCTACAGGCAACCCGCTAAAACCGGCATTGATCTGGTAGTTCTGACCATCCAATGAATAACTCAGCAAGCCAATCCCGCCCGAAGCAGTGATGTTGATCACCCCATTACCGGCTGTACAATCGAACCCCGATGCATCGGCAGCGACGTCAATTGGATTGGATCCCAGGTATTCAAACATACTGGCACCACCACTTACCGACAGCGGAATATTGCAATAAGGGACAAGTGCTGCATTCGCATAATCCACGCGGTAGATGTTGGCCGCATTGTCTGTAAATGCGTAGGAAGAAACGCTGTCGCAGGTTTCTGCATAAGAAACAATGCCAAAAATGCGTCCGGGTACGTTACCATTTACTGCAATGGTGCTGTTTCCGGGGTTGTTGATGTCAACGCGTACAATATCGTCGCCTGAAGCAGCCATGTAGAGCTGGCCATTGTAAAACGTGAGGTCGCCTTCTGCAGCGTAGCCCACATTCCCGAGGTAGGTACCGGTATTGGTAGCTAAGTTATAGGAAAAAAGCCTCCCGTTCAGTCCGCAGGTATAAAAAACCCCGTTGGCGTCAGCAGCTAAGGAAGTATACAACTGGCTGGCTGTGTTTTCGAAGGTATGCACAAGGGTACCGGTGCCGGTAGCAATGTTTACCTGGAACAAGCGCCCGTTTCCACTGACGGAGTAGAGGTAACTGTTGGGGTGAAAACAAATGTCCGTGGATCCCTGGGGCACATTACCAACCTGCTGGTAAGTACAATCGGCCAGGTCGAGCTGGTAGAGGCGGTGATCAAGGGTGCTCAGGAAAATTTCCTGGCTGGAGAGGACAACCGGCATGCAGCAAAATACCAGGAATAGAACACGCCTTACAGGATAGATGGAAAAATTATGCAAACCGCAGTAGTTTAAGGCCATTAAATCATAGGTTTTACTGAAATCCGCCGGATAGTACGTGTCACCGTTTCTTCAATTCAAACAAATCTTTCCTCCGGTCTTTTAAATTCCGGACGCTGCCGAATTGGTTCAATTCCCGCAACAAATCAATATCTACATCTGCAATTAAAATCATTTCTGTATTGGGTGTCGCTTCTGCTTTGATGCCATTGGTCGGGAAGGCAAAATCGCAGGGGGTAAAAACCATGGACTGCGCAAACTGGATGTCCATGTTGTGCACATTGGGCAGGTTGCCTACACTGCCTGCGATGGCGACATAACATTCATTCTCAATTGCCCGGGCCTGTGCGCAGTTGCGAACCCGGGAATACCCGTTTTGGGTATCGGTCAGGAAAGGCACAAACAGAATAACCATACCTTCGTCGGCCAACAGCCTGCTCAATTCCGGGAACTCCACATCATAACAGACCAGAATACCAATTTTTCCGCAATCGGTATCAAATGCTTTTATTCCATAACCGCCCTGCATGCCCCATATTTTTGCCTCATCCGGCGTTACATGGAGTTTTTCGTAGCGCTCGATTGTGCCGTCTCTCAGGCACAAATACCCCACATTATAAAGCAGTTCGTCCTTTATTTCAGGCATGCTGCCCGTGATGATGTTGATGTTGTAGGAAATGGCCAGCTCCGCAAATTTCTGAACGATGTCTGAGGTGTGTTTAGACAATTCGCGGATGGCTTCGGGTTCCGACAAGTGGTTATTTTCCGCCATTAACGGCGCATTAAAAAACTCAGGAAACAAGGCAAAATCGCAGCGATACCCGGAGACTGCGTCTACAAAGTATTCTGCCTGCTGCATTAAGTCGTCCGGGTTGCTATAGGGCCGCATTTGCCACTGAATCAACCCCAGTCGGACCACTGTTTTTTTGGTGGCTGTTTTTGTACTTGGCTTTTCGTAATAAATATTGTCCCATTCCAGCAAAACGGCGTATTCATTGGAGGCTTCATCGCCTTCCAAATAGCCTTTTAGTATTTTGGACGGGTGAAAATCATTGGAGATTTGAAAATTCAGAACAGGGTCGTGGATTTCTTTCCGCCTGACTTTTTCGATGTATTCTTTTGGAGAGATTTCACTGGCATATTTGTGGTAATTCGGAATCCGCCCTCCGAAAGCAATTCCTTTCAGGTTCAGGCGTTCGCACAATTCTTTCCGGTAATCATACAACCTTCTGCCCAGCCTTAATCCGCGAAATTCTGCCTTGATGAATACGTCGATGCCATACAGTACGTCGCCGTCCGGAGAATGCGTGCGGAAAGAATAATTCCCGGTAATTTCTTTATAGGTATGGTGTTCATCAAATTTATGGTAATCCACAATAATGGACAAAGCGCAGCCCGCGAGTTGGTTGTTGACTTTGATCACCACCTGTCCTTCCGGAAACCGGCTGATCAAGGATTTGATGTGATGCTCTTTCCAATAGGAATCGGACATATTGGTGTAAGCTTCTATCATCATTTGTTTCAACTCCTGATAATCGCTCAGTGTCAAAAATTCCAGTTCAATATTTTCAATTTTCTGTACCATGCTTGTTTATCGTGTTAAAATCAGGGAGTTCCCTTAAAAACCCGGCCTGTTTAAACGCTTTGAAAGGGGGAAGGTTGTATCTCAACAACCCTCTTTTGCCAAACCGAAGTTAGGAATTTTTCGGGAATACGTGGGGGTTGGCTATCTTTACCTGAATCATATTTTAAGCTTCTTACGTCTTCGATGTTTTGCCTTACCTCGTACTGCGGTGCGGGCGGTGGCGTGCTGCGTGCCTGGCAAGCCTGGCCTAGGATTGAGTTACAGCATTTCCCGGAGGCTGAGCAGTTTAGCAAACTCAAAAGCCCGTTCAACTGGAGTTGAACGGGCTTTTTGGTGAATCAGGTGAACCATTGACGCGGCCACGAGCTTGTTTTATTGAGGATTGACGATGTTGAGTCGGGAAATCATGGAGTGGGTAAGTATTCTCCATCAAAAATTTCCAATCATCATTCATCAATTATTCATGCTTATCCCCCACCCCGCTTCCGCGTCGTTTTGGTTTTTGTGCGACTAGCGCCAACTTTTCCACCATCTTTGCCTTTAGCGCCAACTTTGGTGGTGGTGCGCTCTTTTGTGACCTTGCCTCCATTTTTGCCTTTGACAGTGGTAGTGGTGGTGGTGCGTTTCCCGGCCACAACTTTCCCATTTTTACCCTTTGCTGCAACCACTGTTGTGGTGCGGGTGTGTACGACCTTGGAGCTGGTGCGACGTGGCGCGTACACCGCGTGGGCCCGCACAACGCGATGGGTTGTTACGACGTGGTAATGGCGGTGGAAGGGCCGCACCCGCACATGGAATACACGCCAGGGATGCGGGCGCCATGGGCGAAACCAGGTTGGGTAGTAGCGCCAGCGCCACGGAGAAACCCAGACGACGTAACGCGGGCCGTAAATGAAACGAACACCTGGCCACAACCAGACGTTGACAACGATGCGTGCATTGGCATCATAATCGACCGACGGGCCGCCTTTCCCCCCTTTTTTACCTTCTTCTGCAAAAGGTTCTACGAGCAGTTGTTCGCCGTAAAGGTCTTCATCTCCGACGATTTGGAGCACAGCGCTTTCTTCGCCGTCTTTTTCAATCTCGATGACCGCAACGTCCTGCGACTCAGATTCACTGATCACTGCCTGTAGCACAATGGCGTGTACATCTCCTTCTACGTTGTCAATGACGCGGATGTAGTCAATTTCTCCGTCTTCGTTCAGGTCAAGGTTGTTGACATCGTTGTTTTCTGAATTCAGTGATTTTTCAAAAGCTTCCGGAGATTCAGCTTTTTTGAACAACTCCACAGCGCCTTCCAGGCTGAAGTGATCGCCGGGCAGCCCCGTGCTGTCAACAGGATCTACGTCTTGTGCCTGGGCCGAAAATGCCATCAGTCCGATGACGCAAGCTGTACAAAGACGCAAAATTGAACATTTAACCATAGTTGATGCAATTTTGATGAAGTGAAAAGATTCATCAGAGATGAAGCGCGGGAGTTTGACGCAGAAGAATGAAAGAGGTTTAATCACAGTGCCTAATTCCCGAAAAATCCGCAGAGGATAAGTGAGATCCACAAATCAAGACGCCAGCCTTTGCGCTCCATTGCAGGGAAAACCATGGTGCGTTAAAAACAAACACCCCGATTCATGCATGCTGCACAAAGCGGGGTGTCTCATTTATTGAGGCAAGCAACCTATTTTTGTTCCTCGCCCAAATCAAAGTTATTGAGAAAAGCAGTCGTAAAATTACCTGCCCTGAAATTTTCATCTCTCATGAGCCGCTGGTGAAAAGGGATCGTCGTTTTGATGCCTTCAACCACAAATTCATCCAGTGCCCGTTCCATTTTTTTGATGCATTCTTCGCGGGTACGGGCCCTGCAGATGAGTTTTGCAATCATGGAGTCGTAAAAAGGCGGAATGGTATAGCTGGCATAAACATGGGTATCTACCCGAACTCCATGCCCTTTCGGGCTGTGGAAAGAAGTAATTTTTCCGGGGCTTGGCCGGAAATTATTGAACGGATCCTCTGCATTGATGCGGCATTCCATCGCATGGGCATTGGGAAAATAATTATCGCCGGTGATGGGCTCTCCTGCAGCAATTTTGATCTGCTCCTTGATCAAATCATGGTCAATGACCTCTTCCGTAACCGGGTGTTCCACCTGTATCCGGGTATTCATCTCCATGAAATAGAAGTTACGGTATTTGTCAACCAAGAATTCAATTGTTCCGACACCTTCGTAATCAATAGATTTTCCGGCTTTTACCGCTGCCTCGCCCATTTTTTGCCGCAACTCGTCGGTCATAAAAGGGGAAGGACATTCCTCTACTAATTTTTGATGGCGGCGCTGGATCGAGCAATCGCGTTCCGACAAGTGAATGACTTTGCCGTATTGATCACCCACAATCTGAAACTCGATGTGGCGCGGTTCTTCAATGTATTTTTCGATGTAGATGCCATCGTTCCCAAAAGCTGCTTTAGCTTCCTGGCGTGCCATGTTCCAGTTGCTTTCAAAGTCCTTCGCTTCCCAGATGATGCGCATTCCTTTTCCGCCGCCGCCAGCTGTGGCTTTGATGATAACGGGGTAGCCGATTTCTTTGGCTACCTTCATGCCTTGTTTTACGTCTTTGATCAGCCCTTCGGAACCCGGAATTACCGGCACACCGGCTTTGATCATGGTTTCTTTCGCTGTGATTTTATCGCCCATTTTGCGGATCTGGTCCGGCGTTGGTCCGATAAATTTGATGCCGTATTGGGAACAAACTTCTGCAAAAGCTGCATTTTCAGCTAAAAAACCATACCCGGGGTGGATTGCGTCGGCGTTGGTGATTTCCACCGCCGCCATAATTTTGGGAACACTCAGGTAGGAAGCGGAAGAAGATGGCGGACCAATGCAGACTGCTTCATCTGCAAACCGCACATGCAAACTCTCCCGGTCAGCTGTAGAGTAAACAGCGACCGTTTTGATGCCCATTTCCCGGCAGGTGCGGATGATGCGCAAGGCAATTTCTCCGCGATTGGCAATGAGTATTTTTTCAAACATATTTTACAAGATTGGTCAAAGATGATGTCTCATAAAAGGCCAGGTACTGCTTAGCCTTTAGGATCAATCAGGAACAGTACCTGATCGTATTCTACCGGCTGCGCGTCTTCCACCATTACTTTTACAACGGTACCTTTGACGTCTGACTCAATTTCATTGAACAATTTCATTGCTTCAATGATACAGACAACGGCCCCTGAATCTACCACATCACCAACTTTTACCAATGGCGGCCGGTCGGGCGAAGAAGAGCGGTAGAAAGTTCCCACCATAGGCGAGCGAATTTCTGTGTACCCTTTTGCCGGCACATCGGATTTGGGCGAAGCTTCCGGCTTGTCTGATGGCTGCTGTTGTGGAGCAGCGGCAGGAGGAGGCGTAGCAGCCGCAGGGGGGGCATAAGATTGAACCGTCCCTGTATTGACAATTGGAGGAGGCGGTGCAGGCGACCCGATCGGGCCCAACTGCCGGCCAGAATCATGAAAACGCGTGCGAACTGTCAGTTCGAAATCCCCGTTTTTCAATTTGAATTCTGTCAGTTCCGACTTGTGAACAAGCCGGATCAATTCTTGTATCTCTTTGAATGTCATGCTGTTATTGTTTTACGCGTTCAATATAACTCCGATCACGAGTATCCACTTTAATGAAGTCTCCCTGGTTGACGAACAAAGGTACGCGCACTTCTGCGCCGGTTTCCACCGTAGCTGATTTCAGGGTATTGGTGGCTGTGTCGCCTTTCAGGCCGGGTTCCGTGTACGTAACTTCCAGCACCATGTGTGAAGGCAGTTCGACCGACAACGGTATTTCTTTCTCCGCATGGAAAAGAATAATTGCGATGGCACCTTCTTTCAGTAAGTCGGCATTTTCGATCATCGTTTCCTGCAGTGCCAATTCCTCGAACGTTTCATTGTTCATAAAATTAAAGGTCGCACCGTCGTTGTAAAGATATTGATATTCACGTCTTTCTACACGAACTGTATCAATTTTATGCCCTGCCGGGAAAGTATTTTCAATTACCCGACCGGTCGTCAGGCTTTTGAGTCTGGTGCGCACAAAAGCATTGCCTTTGCCTGGCTTTACGTGCTGAAATTCCACGATGGTAAAAATGTCGTGGTTGTATTCAATGCACAGGCCATTGCGAATATCAGATGTAGATGCCATGATAATTAGCGAATATTTGAGTGTTTTGAAAATTAGTTTGTTTGCCGATTTGCCCTTTGCCCACTTGTTATTTTCCCCATTTCAAATAAATAGCCCCCCAGGTGAATCCGCCGCCAAAGGCGGTCAGAATGAGGTTATCCCCTTTTTTGAGCTGGCTTTCGTAGTCCCACAGGCAAAGTGGCAGGGTTCCTGCAGTAGTATTGCCATATTTGTGAATGTTGACCATCACGCGTTCCATCGGGAATTTAGCGGTGTTCGCTACCGATTCGATGATGCGCAAATTGGCCTGGTGCGGCACCATCCAGTTGACATCTTCGGGTGCCAGTTGGTTGCGCTCCATGATTTTGAGGACAACATCCGACATACCGTTTACCGCAGCTTTATAAACCGGGCGGCCATTCTGGTAGATGTAGTGTTCCCGGGCAAGCACCGTTTCAACGGTAGCCGGGCGGCGCGACCCACCAGCTTTCTGATACAGGTAGTACTGGCCAGAGCCGTCGCTTTTGAGGTACGAATCTTTGATTCCGTAGCCATCCGTATTGGGTTCCAGCAAAACAGCGCCCGCGCCGTCGCCGAAAAGAATGCAGGTAGACCGGTCCGTATAATCAACGATAGACGACATTTTATCGGCGCCGATGACAACCACTTTTTTGTGAGAACCGGATTCCACAAACTTGGATCCCGTTGTGAGTGCATACAAAAAACCAGAACACGCAGCACTGAGGTCGAAGCAAAATGCATTTTTCATCCCCAAAGCCTCTGATACGATGTTCGCTGTATCCGGAAAAAGCATGTCGGGCGTAACCGTTGCACAAATAACGAGGTCAATTTCAGATGGATCGGTATTGGTTTTTTCCAATAATCCCTTCACAGCTTCGATGGCCATGACCGAAACACCCTGGTCTTCTCCTTTCAGAATCCTGCGTTCGCTAACGCCCGTACGCTCCACAATCCATTGGTCATTGGTTTCAACCATTGTTTCCAACTCCTTGTTGGTCAGCACATAATCAGGTACGTAAGCGTGTACGCCAGTAACGGCTGCATGAATTTTTGACATTGTTTGATGTTGACGTTGTGCAAAAAACGCTGCAAGGTAAGAATTTTTCAAATGATCACTCCCCGCTTGATTGCATCCAACTGCATAAGAACTTTTTTCCGTCATTAAAAATCTGCATCATTCCCTATCTTTGCCGCCGCTTCCGGGAATCCAACGGGATTTCAAATTGTTCGGAAAGCATTCAGACCATCACTACTAAATAACATAAACTAAGTATATGTACCGGACCCATACCTGCGGAGCGCTCCGCATCGTACATGTTGGACAAGAAGTAACGTTGAGCGGCTGGGTGCAACGTACCCGCGATAAGGGTTTCATGATGTGGTTAGATCTGCGCGACCGATATGGCGTTACCCAATTGTTTTTCAGTGAAGAAAAAAGCAGCCCGGCACTTTTTGAATTAGCCCGGACTTTGGGTCGTGAATTTGTGGTTCAGGTTACCGGCAAAGTCATTGAGCGCCTGTCCAAAAACGAAAAAATCCCAACGGGTGACATCGAAATTGAAGTAACCGACCTCAAGGTGCTGAACCCGTCCAAAGTTCCTCCTTTTACCATAGAAGACGATACCGATGGCGGCGACGACCTGCGCATGAAATACCGCTACCTGGATTTGCGCCGCAATGTGGTTCAGCAAAATTTCGTTTTCCGCTCCAAACTGGCGCTGGAAACCCGCAAATACCTTTCGGAGCACCAGTTTCTCGAAATCGAAACTCCTTTTCTCATCAAAACAACCCCGGAAGGTGCCCGCGACTTCGTGGTGCCCAGCCGCATGAACCAGGGGCAGTTTTACGCGTTGCCGCAATCGCCGCAAACGTTCAAGCAAATTCTGATGGTGGCCGGCATGGACCGCTATTTTCAGATCGTGAAATGCTTCCGCGATGAAGACCTGCGCGCCGACCGCCAGCCGGAGTTTACACAAATTGACTGTGAAATGGCGTTTGTAGACCGCGAAACGGTGCTGCAAACGTTTGAAGGCCTGACCAAACACCTGTTCAAACACACCCTCGGCATTGACCTGCCTGATTTCCCGCGCATGAACTACGACGAAGCCATGCGCCGCTATGGTTCCGATAAGCCGGACCTGCGGTTTGATATGGAATTTGTGGAACTGACCGACCTGGCTCAGGGAAAAGGTTTCCCGGTGTTC
>JABWAJ010000650.1 GCA_013361075.1 Saprospiraceae bacterium
CTATCCAGGCAGTATACTGGGCTTCAGCTACTTCTGGTGTCAATGCACCTTTTTTAACGCCCCGGTTGAGGTGTTTGCGGAACAACACTCCTTTGAACCGGAGGATAGAACGCACTGTATCCGTTGGCTGTGCGCCTTTCATCAACCAATCGTAAGCTTTGTCACGATCAATTTCGATGCTGGCAGGCACCGTCAGTGGATTGTAAGTACCGATCTTTTCGATGAAACGACCATCGCGGCTCGAACGGGCATCGGCGATGACAATGTGGTAAAACGGACGCTTGGAGCGGCCTTTACGCTGTAGTCTTATTTTTACAGCCATACAGTTTAACAGAATTTGGTTAAACGATACCTGTTTACCTTGCATAGCAAGCAACAGGCTTTCTAAAGCGGGTGCAAAGATAGTGCTTCTTTTGAAAGCAACAAGTAATAAGTTAATGATTCTCAGAATTCATGACAAGTAGTAACTTTATGTCTCAATTTCAATCCCTATGCACAACCTGTTCCAAAAACTTGCAGTCGTACTTTGCGTTGCATTATTGCCTTTCCTGAGCTATGGGCAAACCGCCCTTTCCGGGGTTATCAACCACTACACAGCCGTTACGGCTATTGATTATTGTCAAAACAGCGCAACTGTGTCCGGTGTCTCCGGTTTTGCACCCGGGGTGACCGTGCTCCTCATTCAAATGAAAGGTGCTGTCATCAACACTACCAATACGGCAGCTTTTGGCGACATTACCTCTTTGGGCGATGCCGGTCATTTTGAAAAAGCAGTCATTGCTGCCCTTTCCGGGAATACTATTTTTTTCCAAAATGCTCTGGTGAATACCTATCAGACCTCCAATGGCCATGTTCAACTGCTGGACATTCCGCAATATGACGATGCCATAGTCACCGGTACGCTCAGTGCAGCACCCTGGAATGGACAGACGGGCGGCGTATTGGCACTCGAAGTGAGCGGTGTCCTGACCTTGCAGGCAGATATGGATGTCAGCGGCAAAGGGTTTCGCGGGGGTATTGCTGAGATTACCGCTGCCAATAATTGCAGTTGGCTTGTGAGCATCAATGGATACGCTTATGGCCCCAACGACTGGCGGGGTGCTGCAAAAGGCGAGGGGATTGCCGATTTTGCAGCAAGCCAGCAAACCGGTCGGGGTGCTCAGGCCAACGGCGGGGGAGGTGGCAATGACCACAATTCAGGGGGAGGTGGCGGTGCCAATGTCAGCGCCGGGGGGAATGGTGGCAACAATGAAGAGCCCTCGTTTTTCGGGTGCGACGGTTTTTTCCCCGGACGAGGCGGAAAAACAGCTACTGCTGCTCCTGGTCGTTGCTACCTCGGCGGCGGCGGTGGGGCTGGCCACGAAAACAATGAACTTGGAACGGACGGTGGCAATGGCGGCGGCATCCTCTACCTTAAAGCCGGCCAGATTGTAGCCAATGGGTTTGCACTGCATGCCAATGGCGACAATGCACTCAGTACTTTTGGAGAAGGTGCCGGAGGAGGAGGGGGTGGCGGCACCATTCTGCTCGAAGCAATGAGTCTGGGAGGCCCCCTGTTGCTGGAAGCGCGCGGCGGAAATGGTGGCAATATTGACAATGTAGGTGCAGAGCGTTGTTCAGGGCCTGGCGGTGGTGGTAGCGGCGGGCGAATTTTGTTTCCGGGAACAATCTCGCCTTTAACCGATGTTTCAGGTGGCCTGGCCGGAATAAGCAGCAATTCAGCATCCTGTAATACAGGCACGAACGATGCACAACCCGGCAGTACCGGAGTAATTGGCAGTCTGACCGGTATTCCGGAGGGCAGCGAGCCCAATCAGGCACCAGAAATTGCAGCAGTGCCAGAGTTGGGGCAAGCTTGTGCAGGAGATTTGCTAACCATTCCCTTGCTGGTTGAAGGATTTGGACTGACGTATCGCTGGCAGGCCGATACGGGAAGCGGGTTTGAAGACCTTCAGGACGACGGCCTGTTTAGCGGCACAGGAAGCCCTGTGTTGCAGATCGACGGCGTTACGGCCCTGATGGATGGCTATGTTTTCCGGCTGGCGGTGAGCAGTACTTGTTTTCCAGCGATATTTTCACAGGAAATGGTGTTGCCGGTGCGGCCTGATCCACAAGCTGCTTTTTCGTTTTCAGGTACAGACCTGACGGCTTCTTTTACCAATGCTTCTACCTCCGCAGATGCCTACTGGTGGGATTTTGGTGATGGGCAAAACAGTACAGCTGTGGCCCCGCAACACGTCTATCCTGCAGAAGGAGACTACCTGGTTACGCTGGCAGCAATCAATGCCTGTGATACTGCCTATGCCACCATGCTGATAAGTGTGTTCAGTGCCCCAATGGCTAATTTTGCAGCCGAAAATAGTGAGGGGTGCGCACCGCGTACAGTACAGTTTACCAACCAGTCTTCGGGCAGCTATGACAGCCTTTTATGGCTGTTTCCCGGGGGTGATCCCCTTTCTTCAACCCAGGAAAATCCAACGGCCACCTATACCCAACCCGGCGATTATGACGTCACCCTCATCCTCTTTGGAGCCCTGCTAAACGACACGGTAAGCCAGTCGTCGCTGGTGACTATTTTACAGCAACCCATCCCCGATTTTAGTTTTCAGGTAGATGGGAATGTGGTTGTTTTTACAAATTTATCACTCCATTCAACCTTGTACAACTGGGATTTTGGCGACAACACCAACAGTGTAGAAGCCAATCCACAACATACTTTTGCAGGCACCGGCGCATATACAGTAACCCTGAATGCACAAAATGCCTGGTGTGGCAGTGCTATCAGCCAAACCATCCTTATTGGTGTTAACGGGGCCGAAGAGCCTGTGCGGGAGCCAAAGATACATTGCTACCCCAATCCAAC
>JABWAJ010000651.1 GCA_013361075.1 Saprospiraceae bacterium
ACAGTTCCCCGGATTTCAAATCTCCTGGAGTTTTCCTGGCTCCAAGCAAGCGAAACAAATGACAATAAACATACAACACTTGTAAGTAAAGGTCTAGCCTGCATATTTCCTGGTTGAATTTATATTTACTTAGAAAAAAAAGCTTGAGCTTTGATCGAATTTACAACCAAAGCCCAAGCAAAAGTATCCGATTAGCTTCTTGCAGCTATCCAGTTTTCAATTTGTTGTTTTTCAGCAGCAGAAAGATTTTTGAAAGCATTTTCCGCTCTTTTTCCAGCAGTATGATAGAGCGCTCCATCGTTAGCACCAATTGACTCCCGCATGGTTTTAATTTGATTTGCAAGGTCTATAGCTCCGTTAGAGCCAATTCTTCTCGTAAAAGACTCTAAAGCCGTCGAATTAGCCGTTTGGTTACTATCCATTGTAGGTACAGAAGGAGGGCCCGCTAAATCTTTTACATTACACGTACATGTACAGGAAAAGGCTGTGCAGGCACACGATGGGGTTTCTCCGTTATCTAAGCAAGAAATCGTACAAGTACAAGTGAATCCTGAGCAGGTGCATGATCGGTGGTCTTCATTGGTCGGTGTAACAGTAGAAACTATTTTATTTTCTCCTTCATTAAGGAAGTTCAAGGAGAAGAGTACGATTAAAAAAGATAATACTTTCATTGGTTAAAATTTTAGAATCCCCTACTTCTTTTTCAGCGGTTTCGGGATTTCCGCTGCCTCCTGTCTGCAACACCTCGTGGCGCCTTGTAATGTGCTGCGTGCAATTAGCCATACAAAAATATACTTAAATTTATGAAAATCAAAGCTTAAAATTGAGTAAAAATGGGTAATATGATTAAAAATCCAGCTGTTCGTACAGGTGGTTTTGAGGCGCACCAAACTTTTCATAAATAATGCGTTGTTCTTTTGGCGTGACCAATCCATTTTTGATGGCTATGCCTTCCCGTTTCAACCAATTGTAGAGCGTCTTGCGACTCACGCCGTATTCATCAGCGATTTGTTGCCTGGTTTTAACTTGTTCCGTCATTTACATCAGAGTTTATTTATTAGAAATACTGTCCACACAATTTTTGCCGGAGCTTTTTCAGTTCATGTGCTGTTATCCGGAAAACAATTTTATTAAAACTAAATCTGCTTGTCAAGGAGAAAATGACGAAACCCCGTTTTGAGCATGTGAAACCCGGTTTTGACTTAGTAAAGATTCGTCCGATGACTCAAAATTTTCTGTTTTATACAATGTTCGATGGGAAAGCTTTCAACTCAATCCTCTGCTTGTGTGTTTGTTAGGAAGTGTTCCCAAGTGGCTGATGAAACGTTTCTCTTGTAAACGCCATACACTTGTTATTTTTTTCATCATAACTTTGCGCGTTTTTAACACTTTTTGCCTTTCTTGGGCTGCCAAGGTCAGGGGTCCGATATCTTAAGTCTAACATCTAACATCTTCTAATGAGCTTTTTTAACAAATTTTTCAACCGGGAAAAAAAGGAAGAACTCGACAAGGGTTTGGAAAAAACCAAAACCACTTTCTTCGATAAACTGGCCAAAGCGGTAGCCGGCAAATCCACCGTAGATGAGGAAGTTCTGGACGAAGTGGAGTCCATCCTCATCTCCTCTGACGTGGGCCGCGATACCACCGTAAAAATCATTGACCGCATCACTGAGCGGGTAGCACGCGATAAATACCTCAATACCAACGAACTGAATGAGTTGCTGCGCAGCGAAATCGTCAATATTCTGGCGGAAAACAATACGGGGGACATTGAAGACTTTTCCCTGCCTGCCGTTCAGAAACCCTATGTTTTGATGGTGGTTGGTGTCAATGGTGTTGGCAAAACAACGACTATCGGCAAATTGGCCTGGCAATACAAAAAGCAGGGCAAAAAAGTGGTGATGGGCGCAGGCGATACCTTCCGGGCCGCAGCTGTCGACCAACTCAAAATCTGGTCGGAGCGGGTCGGATGCGACTTTTTCAGCAAAGGCATGGAAGCCGACCCTGCTGCAGTTGCCTACGAAACAGTACAATACGCCATCAACAACAACTGCGACGTAGCCATCATTGACACTGCCGGGCGCCTGCACACCAAAATCAACCTGATGAACGAGCTGACCAAAATCAAGCGTTCCATCAGCAAAAAAATGGAGAGCGCACCACACGATGTACTGCTGGTGCTGGACGCCACTACCGGCCAGAATGCCATCGAGCAGGCTCGCCGCTTCACGGAAGCAACAGAATTGACCGCCCTGGCGCTCACCAAACTCGACGGCACCGCAAAAGGAGGCGTTGCCATCGGCATTTCCGACCAGTTCAAAATCCCGATTAAATACATAGGCGTAGGCGAAGGAGTTGAGCAGTTGCAGGTCTTCAACAAACGCGCCTTTGTAGATTCTCTCTTTGAGAAATCCTGAGCATGAGCGATTACCGCAGGCTCCGGGTCGTGGAAAAGCATCCCGAAACGACCGATGCTTATACATTCGTGCTGGAACCAGCCGACGGCCTCCCCTACCCTTACGAGTCCGGGCAGTTTGCCACCCTGATTTTTAAAGCCAACGGGAAAGAGTGGCGCCGTGCTTATTCGTTCAGTTCGGCGCCCGGCCACGACGGCCTGCCCGCCATCACCGTCAAGCGGGTGGCCAACGGGGAATTTTCCAACCACCTGATCCGCAACGTTCATCCCGGCCACGAATTAGAGGTATTAGACGCCGTGGGGCAGTTCACCCTGAAACAGGTGCGGCCCACGGACCGGCAATTGTTTTTTGTGGCTGGGGGCAGTGGCATTACCCCCGTTTTTAGTCTGCTGAAAACGCTGTTGCATCAGGAACAAACGCCATTCATCACCCTCTTATACG
>JABWAJ010000076.1 GCA_013361075.1 Saprospiraceae bacterium
CTCCTGGGTGGGAAGGATGACAAAGGGCAACCCGTTTATTTTGAAACAATTGAAGACTGGAAAGTAACCAAAGCTCAGGTTGCGGACCTAAAAGCGGCTTATTTTCACCACCCGAAACCAAAGGTAACCCAAATCACGGTACTGCCTGACAGCAAAATTAAATTTAAAAACCAGCTTGCTGATGATAAACTCCCCGTGGTCTCCTGGCGCGCTTTTGGCGACGACGCCGATTTGCCGCTTGCAAAAACAGGGATTGCTATTTCAAGTCCGCAGTTGATTTTGAGAGAGGGGTTGAGGGTGGTAGAAATTACCATAATGTTTTTGGATTCAGTGGAATTGATTGTTTCCCCATTGAAGTCTGATGATTTTGTTCTGGAGCTAAGCACTAAAAAGAAATGGGAAACGCTGGCTTTTGATGAAACCCTCTACGATGAAGACGGGGAAAGCAAAGACGATAAAAAAACAGATAAAATAGGGGCTTTTGATTTGTTTGCCATTGAGGATGAAGATCATAGTAGAAAAACTAAAGGATTAAAGCTATTGCTGGTTCTTGAAAAGGATTTCGA
Source organism: Saprospiraceae bacterium (assembly GCA_013361075.1). GTDB lineage: Bacteria > Bacteroidota > Bacteroidia > Chitinophagales > Saprospiraceae > JABWAJ01. The sequence continues at coordinate 567 of JABWAJ010000076.1, forward strand.
ACCCGTTGAACAGTTGGAAGAAGCCAATGTATTATCTGATGGGACGGCACTGAAGTGGCCTTCCCTGAAAATATTTTTCCCGCCTGCCTGGTGCGAACACCATATTCAATTTGGAGAAATAACAATCACTGTTGAGGTATCTGATATCCGTGAAAACCTGATTATTCAAACCGATCAGGGGGTTTTTGATGGCACACAGACCATTCTGCCTTTTGGACCGGTTCCGGAAATAGGGAATCAGTTTTATATTGGAAGCACCGAGGTTTTTCAAAAAGCATTGGTTGAACTCGGCTTGGAATTTGGATGGATTGGCGCTCCGGATTTATATTCAAATCACTATAATTATTATCTTTCTGTTTTACCAGTTCCCAAACTAAAAGTAGATTTTATTGATGCAGCTTCCGTTGTGCCCGCAAAATTTGCAGACATAGGGGGAGGGGCCAGCCAATTGCTACCTAAATCGTTAAGGGTTATTGCTGCCGGGAACAATGCCATATCCTTTAACCTGACCGATATGAGAGGCGTTGGGATAACTGGAGAAGTTGAATTGACGGTTGGAGCTGTAACTGCAATACAAAATCCGGAAAATGGGCTGTATGAAATTGGAGTACCCGGGTCAAGCGACTTTATCGCCAATATCATTTCATCGGATGAAAATTATATTTTTAAAGATATACCGCTGAAATATTTGGATTACCCTTCCTTCATTTCTCCGGAATATGATGTCATTTTAAAGCCCGAACGTATAAAACTAAAAGGCATTGCAATAACCGATAAGGTGGATTGCTTTTTTAGGGTTAGCAGGCTTGATAATGCGGATGTAACAAATATAGAAATAGCGATTGACGGGGTTGTTCAAAGAAGCATCAAATTTATTGAAGATCGCTATCAGGTAACAGTTAGTAATATACCTCGCGCAATTAAGATTGAATTACAAGGTTGTGATTCGCTTGACTTTGTAAATGAAAAAGGATTTACTGATTTTGAAGTTGTACTTCGCCCTACTGGCTTAGAGCCAAATAGAAATGTCGAAGTTTCTGATAAAAGCAACCCAACGGCCTCTCCAAAGTTGTTGGTTGAAGATATTCTTACTCAACAACCTGTTTCCGGGGTAGCCGTTTCTATTCTTGGACAAAATTACCTTACCAATGAATCCGGAGAAATTGATCTTTCCGGGATTGATTTTGAGGCTGAAACTTCAATTAGCGCAAATCATTTGCTCTTTAATCCATTCGATGGTCTGATTCCTGAAAATAGCACAGATAAAAACCTGACCATAAAAATTGAACCTCAACCTGTAATCTATCGTGCAGTCTGTTCTGTAACAGATAATTTTTTTGTTACGGTTCCAAATGTAAGTATTGAAATAAAGGATGGAGCAAGTGTATTATTAACAATAGACAAAATAAGTGCTGACGAGCCCGAGTTCAATTTGTTGTTTTCCGGAGACTTATTAAACAGAAACCCAATACTTCGTTTTATTCAGGCGGATAATGCTTATCTGGAGTTTTCCTCCTCTTTTGGTGATTTGTTGTTAAATAAACCCAGTCCGGCCGCCAAAAAATATTTAATTTCTGAATTTGTAGTTCGCTTAGATGAGGCCAACAGCAATGAATTTGATTTGATTGTCGCCAATAAAATAAAGCGGGTTTTTCCCATTGAAATCAGAGCAAGCAATTTGGCAAGGGATATCCGAACCCAACACTTTGAAAAATATTCTCCGACGCTGAAGCGGGGTTTTATTCGGTTCACGTTGTTCAAAAATGACTTCCTGCATAAACAATATCCTAAATTATTGGCTATTCCGGGTTATGCCCGATATATAGAAGCGCCTTATACGCCGTCTGTCAATTTCATCTCTCTCAGCTACAAATCCGTCCAAACGATTGTTGCCCCACAAGATGGGGTAGATGGTTTTTATCACCTGTTGCCTTTCGACGGATACAAAAAAATAAACCTGACCAGGCCGAAGGAAGAAGAAGATACACTTTTCAGGCTTCCCTTGTTACCATCGTTGCTCCCCGAGCCTGCCGCTACCCATTTTCATCACAATATAGGCAACCTTTACATCGGCCTCGAAACCCTGGTTCCGGGGGATAACCTCTCCCTGCTCATTCAACTGGAAGAAGGCAGCGAAGTCAACCAGGAAGCTTTGCCACCGGTAGTAAACTGGTATTATTTATCAGACAATGAATGGAAGGCTTTCGGGGTAGAAAAAATACTGTCAGACACCACTCAGGGACTCATGCGCTCAGGGGTACTGCAATTGGCCATACCCATAGATGCAACCAAAAACAATACCCTGCTGAATCCGGATTTTCACTGGATCAGCGCAAAAACGGTAGAGAACGAAGACGGTTCTGAATCCGTCGGGGCATTTGCAGCCATAAAATCAATCCGGGCGCAGGCTGTCAAAGCCCGGTACCAGATCCGGGAAGGTGCCGACCTTTCGCGCCTTGCCAGGACCCTCCCGCCGCAGAGCATCAGCAAACTGGCTTTTGCCCGGTCGGAGGTCAAAAAAATAGAACAGCCCTACGCTTCTTTCGACGGTAAACTGCCTGAAGCCCACAGCAGCGAATACTATCGCCGGATCAGCGAACGCCTGCGCCATAAAGACCGGGCCATTACGGCCTGGGATTATGAAAATTTACTGATGGAGCAATATCCTTATATCGCGGTTGCTAAATGTATTTCGCATACTCGTTACGAAACGGCGGGCGAATTTGAAGGGCAGTCGGAATGGGCGCCGGGCTTTGTCAGTCTTGCTGTAATCCCTGACGTGCTGAAAAGGCCCTCCATCGTGCGTGAAAAACCTCGCTTTTCGCGGGGCGAACTGTCTGGTATGCAACAGTTTTTACTCCCCAAAACGAATGTTTTTCAGCAAACTGTTGCACCAACAGATGCAACAAATGCAACAGATGCACCGGATCATTATTTGCAGGTCGTCAATCCTCAATATGAAGAACTGGAGCTTATTCTTACCGTAGTGCTAACCCACGGAACCGACGAAAACTACGCCAAACTAAAGATCAATGAAACGCTGATGAATTTTATTGCCCCTTGGCGTTCCGGTTCCACTGTGAGTCCAACTTTTGGAAGGAGCATCGCCAGGGCAAAAATCATCCAGGTGCTGGAAGAAATGAAGGAGGTAGATGTCATCGAAAAATTAGAAATCCTGCACCTCGTTGGAGATGAATTTCCTTCAAATCCCAAGTTGACTTTGGCCAACAAAATTGCAGCCGCCTGGAAGCCGTTTATTGCTACCGGGCCTAATATCCATCCCGGAAGCGCCCGCTCCGTTCTCACCAGCGCTGCATCTCATACAGTCTTCATCAGTTACCGGCCCACCCGAACCAGGGAGGAGGAACCTCCTGAAATTCCGGTCGTTCAACCCCCTGCTGAATCTAAAACCGTTGTCCCTGACGAAGCTTCGAGAGGCTTAATTCCTGAAGGCAAAAAAGTGACTACTGCTGCCAGAACGACCAAAACAAAAACCGCCAAACGCAAAAAATGACCATGAGCGCCGGTAATACCAACAACGACATTGTAAAAGTAATCTCTAAAGGAAGGCCCGAGCACATCAGCCTCGATTTTGAGCGGTTACGTTCGGAAGGCATCCGCCATTTGGAAAACCTTGCTACGGAAATCTGGACGGATTTTAACGCCCACGATCCCGGGATTACGATACTGGAAGTCCTCTGCTACGCCATTACAGACCTGGCTTACCGAACAAGAATTTTGCCGATTGCTGACATTGCTTCGAGTGGCGGGTCGGGTAAACCCTGGTTTGAAGCGGCAGAAATTTTACCGGTATCACCGGTTACTGCAAAAGATTTTCGCAAAATATTGATTGACCTTGACGGCATTAGAAACGCCTGGATCGAACGCGCCAAACCCTCGGATGCGGGTATAAAAAAGCTCAATGAAAGCATTGAGTATCTGCATAAAAAACCAGTATTTAAATTAAAATGCCTGGATGATAACAACAATTGGGATATCGAAGCAATAAATGCTCTTGCCAGCAAATTTGTTGCCCCTAAAAATGCTGAGGGGGAGGACAACCCGGATCATAAAGTTATTGTGGAAACGATTACAAATGTTGAAATTGCCGGGGGTGAGCAGGATTTGATAAAAACAATTGACAAAATTAAAACCAAATTAAAATCTGAATTAAAACCCCGGGAAGGGAATCCACTAATAGACCCGGAGGCTATTGTAAAAGAAATCATTTGTACGCAGGGGTATTTTGAATTCAGTACGACCACGGAAAGTACGTATGCCCTTGGGTTCTCCGGCATTTACCGGATATGGCTGGAAGTTGATGACGACATTGATCCCAAAAGCACCAAACAAACCGAAAAAATCATCCGTCGTGCAATGCGGCGTTTGCAGGAAAACAGAAGCCTCGGCCATGATTTTCTGGAACCTGAAGTCATTCAAAACTGGAAATTTTGCCTTTGCATAGACATTGAAACGGAGCCTGCTGCTAATGAAAAAATGATTGCAGCAGAGATTCTTCACCGCATTCAGGAGTTTTTGGTCCCTACGATCCGGTTTTACAACTTTGCTGAGATGCGTGCCAAAGGATACGCTTCTGACCAGATTTTTAATGGCCCGCTCCTCAATCACGGCTTTATTGATGACCGCGAAATGGAACGGGCAACCCTGCCTCAGTATGTTTTTCATTCTGATTTGATGCGGATTGCGATGGAGACACCCGGAGTGCTGGACGTCCATGAACTGAGCATAAAGGGACCGGGTACCAACGGAAAATATGTCCAGGATTGGAAGGTTGAGATCAGAGACTCCGAATTACCCAATGCTGAGGAGCCACTTAAACCCCTGTTGGACGCCTGTTGCTCCAAAGTGCAGGTCCATCGCGGAGACCTGACGAGCGTTTTTTATGGAGATGCGCTGGAAGAAGAATACAACGGACTTCGGTTGGCGGCTCAGGGATTGTCGTTCGATCAACCCGGCGGCCCGGTATTTGAGGGGGGTAGCTATCGCCCTGACCTCGGCGATTATGAAAGCATACAATACGATTTCCCCGGCAACTATATGATTGGCAGCCACCGACCCCACCCTGGCCGGATTTATGCTACGCGCCAGACTCAGGCCTATCTTTTGTTTTTTGACCAGATCCTGAGCAGCTACCTGAGCCAGTTAGGCCGGGTAAAAAAACTATTTGCCGTACAGCAAAATCCGGAAGAACCAACGCAGATTTTGCCAGCCCTTTTTGATGCCCCCGGCGCTTTGGAACTGATGGGCGATTTTGCAGAACTGACCTTTCCGCTGGCTGCTTATGCAGGGGTAAAACACCTTGCTGAGGAAAAAGAACAACTGCTGCTTGCCCAAAACGAACAATTGAACGTAGAAATCACAAACACAGACGATGAAGTTTTGCAGGAAGCACTAAAACAGCAAATTATACAAAATCAGTCCCTGATAGCAACCTGGAAAGCCATGTTGGCAGAAATGAAAAAATTGGAAAACAAGCCTTTTGCCGGCATTACTCAACTGAGAAAAACGGTGTCCGAAAAAGCAGGGAATCTGTATGCTGAAATTGCCGCACTGGTGGATAAAAACGTCTGGGAACATTATGCTGCGCTGGCCAATAACAACATTATCCGATCGCTGGAAATCATAGGTGATCCGCCTGCTCAACGCCAGGATCGCCGCAATAAACTGCTCGACCACCTGATTGCACGCTTTGGCGAATCTTTTTCCGAATATGTTGCCTCTCTGCTTCGGGCAGACAGCAACCCGGAGGACAACCCCTGGAGGCAGGATTTTGCCGAATACCTGCAGGACAAAGCCCGCTTTCTGGAAAACATACCCATTGTAGGTGCAGAGCGGGGTAGGGGATTAAATTACAGGAAATTCCGTGAAGATAAAGGCCCCGATGTGTGGAATACCACCAATGTATCGGGCTTGCAAAAACGGGTCAGTGCTCTGTTGGGGATGGATGCCGGCCGCCAACAGTCATTACTCGGCAAATTGCCCTATTATTTCGACATCACGGCCAAGCAACCTGCGCAGGGGCGCCGCCTTTACCAAATCAACCTGCGCCGCCAGAAAGATGACCTGACTAAAAAAGAAAACCCGGCCCGGCGTGGTCCGCTCATGAGCAGCCGCGACATCAAAAGCCTCGAAGTTGCCGAAAAGATTGTGAAATTCCTGTATCAGAATATCTGGAAAACAGACAAACTTAAACCGCGCCATATTCCGAATGACGAGTCTTACAGCCAGGTCTTTTTTGAAGGGGAGATCCCTGGTGAAAAAGATTTGTTTGAATTGTTCAGCCGCACAGTACCCAACAAAGAAGTACTGGCTTTGCACGAAGAGTTAAAAGCATTGCTTTCTCCGCGTACAACTAATGACCGCGAAGGGTTTCACATCATCGAGCATATCCTGCTTCGGCCCAATGATGACCGCGATCAATTGCTGAAATTATTGCCCGGGTGTGACTTCTACGAAACGCCTAAAGATCCTTATTCTTTTTGGGCCACTATTGTTTTGCCCGATTGGGTGGGGCGTTTTCAGTATCCCGATTTTCGAAACCTTGTCGAACATACGTTCCGCCGGGAAGCTCCGGCCTATATGGCACTTCATTTCTGCTGGGTTAACCGGGAAGCGATGTATGATTTTGAACCAAAATTTAAAAACTGGCTGGAAGAAAAAGCCAAATGTACATCCGACGAATGCCGTGTGACTGAAGCAGCCAACCTGTTGATTGAATGGCTCAATGTTCACCTGGCACCATGTATTTGCCCAGACGAAACTCCCGAAAAAAGCATTTGCGAATAAACCCTTGAGCACCAAATATCTGTAATCAACCTGCAATGTCAAGTCTATGGCTAAGAGAAGCATAACCTCCGTTCCGCCGGGAGATGAAAATCTGGAAATTTTTCTGCAACGGTATACCGCCGTTGTACAATTATTGCGGGACAAAAAAGGCAGCCTGACCGCTCTGCCATTTGGCTTGCAGTACTTTGAAGCTTTTGAGTCGCTGGAGCCGTTTTTGGGCAAACTCAATGTCATTATTACCGACCATGACACCCATATTGCCGAATTGGATGAACTGCTCAGACAAGCCCAGGAATTATTGGACCGGCTGAAGCAATTAGACCTGGAAAATCTCGACCCGGAAAAAATTCGTCAAAAAGTCCTGGATGCACTGGCTTCCTGGAAAAATGAGGTGGATCGGCTGATTGCAGCCCTACAAGACCAGGCCAACAAGCATGAGCAACAACTGGCCTCCATTGAAGCTACTCTTCGGACAATTGATCCGGCCCAAATTGAACAAAACGCGGTTAGGAAAGTACTCGGGGAATTGGCCGCCTGGCGTGATGAAGTCCGGGTGGCACTGGGAAAATTTCAGGATTTCATTAAAACTCAGGAACCTCTTGTCCGGCAATTGCGCACGGATGTCGACGCCCTGATGGCCAAAATTGCAGGGGTTGATTTTTCAAAACTGACTCCTGAAGCCATCACCAGAGCGGTACTCGATGCTTTGAAGGATTGGAAAAATGCCCTCCAGACTCAGGTTGACCGTTTGAATGCCGATGTGATCACACTTCGGGATGATTTGGCCAGGTGGAAAGCTTCTGCCGAACAAAGGTTTGAACAACTTAAGCAGCGGCTTGACGCTCACGACCTGCTCTTAGACCAGGCAGCCAAGCGGGCAACAGCGCAGGATTTGCGCATGGATCAGCTGACCAAACGTACAGATGCGCATGATACGTTGTTCGAACAACTCGGCAAACGGATTGATGCGATCATCGCTTCAGGGGGCGGTGACCCTGAAAAGGTAAAGGAGTTGGTGTTGAAGGCGCTCGAATCCTGGAAAAAATCCATAGACGACTCTCTTTTATTCGTCAGGACTGAGCTTAGCAAACACGGGACACAACTTTTTGAGCACGGCCGCTGGATAATAACTTTACAGGAACAAGTCCGGGGAATCCTGAATAATGGCACGCCAGACCCTGCTGCCATCAAAGCAGCTGTACTGGAAGCCCTTAAAGGCTGGCAATCCATGTTGCAACAGCAACTGGATGAGCTGAAAAAAAGACAGGATGGGGACGACAACCGCTGGATAGAGCATCGGAAATCTCTGGATGAAATCAATAACCGCATCGCGGCACTTGCAGGGACTATTCCCAATATTGAAGGCCTGAGAGCAGAAATGTTGGCCATTCGCACCGCTTTACAAACAGAAATCAACAACAAAACCAAAACGGTTGCAGACAGGTTAAGTGAAAACATCCAGCGCATAGATAAGGAAATCCAGCGATTGGATGAACGCATCAACGGAATTGAAACTACCGGTGTAGATCCTGAAGAAGTTCGCAAGATTATTGAAAAAGAGCTTTCTGCCTGGCGTCAGGAAATCCAGAATTCCATCAACCAGCTTACGAGGGATTTAATTCAGGCCAATACCCGAATAGATGGTACCATTCAACGCATTGAAAAGCTTGAAAAAGAAGGACTGACAGAGCAAGGGGTAAAGGACATTGTAAATGCGCTGCTTATTGAGTTCAAAGCTGAAGGGCAGCGCGCACTGGATCTGATTTCTGAAAAAATTACCGGAGTCAATACCCGTTTGACGGACTGGATTGCACAATTCGACAAACGATTGACAACGGATGAAGGGTTGCTGAGCAGCCTGACTGAAGAAATCAGGTTGCTGAAAGAAAAAGGGGTGGATGAGGCCGGGATCAAAATAATTTTTGAAAACTGGATCAAGGAATGGGAAACCAAAGTCAACGAAAAAATAACAGCCAGTGAGACTTTGATCCGGCAACTGATTGATGATAAAATCCGCGAATTGCTGGAAACGGTCCGGACCCTGATCGAAAACAGCAATAATACCGAAGAAATTGCAGGCCTAATCCTGGAGCGGTTGAAATTATGGCGCGAACAGGTAGGTCTTGATATTGCCCAACTGAAAGAAACAGATCGGCTAACCGGTATTGCGATTGGCAATTTGGACCAGGCTATAAAAAATCTGGAAATCCGGATCAACAATATTGTCATTAGTGTCACACCGGAGGATGTTAAAAAAGAGGTAGAAGCTGCACTGGAATCCTGGCAACGAATTCTACAAAATCTGCTGGCAGAGCTGCGCAGGGAATTTGAAGACGAGTTGAATGAACTGGTCAGCCTTCGCGAACAGGTTTTGGCTTTGAAATCCAGGATAGAGACCGTTGAAGGCAAAGACTGGACGACAGAAGTGCTGAAAGCCCTTGAATCCTGGAAACAAGCCCTTGAAGGAGAGGTCGCCTTAGTCCGTTCTCTGGCCAACGATGCGTTGAACAAAATAGAGGGTTTGGCTCTTGAAGATGGATTGATTGGACGCCTAAATGGACAATTGGAAGTTTTGCGGTCAAAGGTCAATTCCCTGCCTGATGAAGCGCGTGTTAAACAACTGATTGACGAAGCAGTTGGTTGGCTGAAAGCCTGGAAAGAAACAGTAGATCAGCATTTGCAGGCATATGGTCAGGATAAAATGCAGTTTGAAAATCGGTTGACTGCGCTGGGTACAACCATGACCAAGGCCGATGAGGAAATCAGAGCGTTGATCGGCGCGCAAAAAAAAGAACTGGAGGCTCAACTAAAAAAACAAGAAGAACGGCTTAGCAAGGTTGAAGAACGAATAGCACGTGATGATCACGATGATCAGGCTTTTGTTAAAGCAACCAATCAAACCCTGGGCCAGTTGAAGGCAAAAGATGACCAACTTGAAGCTGTAAATGCTGCTCAACAGGCTCAAATTGAAGCCCTTATCGAACAAGTCGACGCCTGGAAGCCCGATGCAGGAAATGAAACAGCGGATCGCCTGGCCCGAAGGTGTCTTGTGGGACGGGGCATAGCCTGCGGGTTTGAGGTATGGCACACCAAAAAATATACCTTGTACATTGCGCCAGGAGCTGGCGTTACTTCCGACGGACACCTGCTGACCAAGCGGGATACCACACATTATACTCACTTCCGGATACTTCAAAACCGGGATCGTTATCCGCTTTTTGTAAAAAGAGCTGCAAAAAAACAGGGCGAAAAACCTTTGTTGTACGACGCCTGGGAACTGGTACCCATACAGGATGATGAAAAGGGGTGTATGCCGCTTTCGCCCCAAAAGCTTTCAGACGAACCCTTCCTGTTGGATAAGGTCGTATTGGCTCTGATGCCAGAGGAAAGCGATGGAACGCAGTTGACTTATGTGATCATGCGGCATACCGACGTCATCGAAGCATTGCATGCCAAAAAACGCCTCGACAGACGCCTTGCTGAACGGCCGGATGCCGATTTTGTGTTTGAGGAAGATTTTGCACCAAATGATGAGATGCCATTTGAAGAGGATTTATACCTCGCCCTGCATCCTGTGCTCGCCCTGAAAGAAATCCCCTTGCCGCGTTTCGGATTTTTCAATAACCGGGAATGCAGCCCTGAGGAACTCGATCAGACAGAGTTCCCGGTCATAGATGCGTCCGGGGTTATTTACAAAACGTATGCGGCCATCATTGAGGATGTTCTTCGTAAAGTTGACAGGCAGATGGGCCGGGTCATTGATCAATACCATGCCTTGTTGTTCCCGCAACTTCAAAAGAAAGAATTCGAACAGGCGCTCAATCGCCTGGATGAAAAATGGACAGCTTATAAAAAATACAGTGAAAAGTCAACGGGGACGCACGCACAATGCTATGTCCAGTATTTTTACGACTGGGCGCGCGACCTGCTGGCTGCCTACCATGAGTTGCGCAGCGAACTACAGCAATTGACCCATGCCTGCTGCGTTTGCGACGATCATGATCCGATGACATTCTGGCACCCCAGGCATTTGTTGCTGGGCTTGGCCATGCGCACGGAGCACAATGGCTTGTCGTCCCCTTTGCGGAATGAAATGCAGCAGCCCCCTGTGTATAACAGCAACGCTGCCCGGCTTGAGTCCAGCAGGCTTTACTTCCGCCGGTGGTTTTTTATGGTCAAGTTCTTTTTTCTGCCCATTCACGAAGAGTTGGAAAAAAATCCGTTGTGCAAGGACAATAAAGATGAGCTGAATCAGGAAGAAATACCCGACTTTTCGGTGCTGCGCATCACGCCTGGAAAAACGTACCAGCACCCGATCAGCTTCCAGAGTCTGCCCTTTTACTATGCCGTTTCGCCGGGCAGTCAATCGCTACACCGCTTCTGGAATTACCAACGCAGCAAAACGGTTTCCGAAAATCAGTTGCTGAGCTACCACGCCCATGACGGCGACGACAGCTACAGCAGTCTTCCCCACGTAGTGCGCCCTTTGTATTTTTCATTGGATGCGCACGATTTTTATCGGATAGAAGGACATATCGGTAAAAAAACAATAGCCATCCATCGCAAATACGGGAAAGATGATGTGCCGGCCACTTATGATCCTTTTGCAGCTTTGCAATATTTAATCCAAAAACACAACCTCGATTTTGAAGTAATTTCGATTCCCTATACTGCGCTGCAAAAAGCAATCGAAGGAATGCCGCCGTATCTGATTCCAGGTGATGACACCACAAAAGTGTGGTCTTTTGCCCGAAACCTGCTTGGCGCTGAACACCTTGCAGGAGTACCGAAAGGCGGAACATTCCTTTTGATAACGGAAGGGGAAGGAACCGAAAAACGCGTGATTGCAGACTTCTGTTTACCTTATCGGTGCCAAAAAATGGAATCACCCCCACCCGTATTGGATACCTGTACACTTGCTGTTTCGGCAACGGCCGATAACAAATGTGTCAGCGACCAGATTAATGCAACCATTACAGTCAAAGTGAAAAACCCGGGAAGTGATAAGTTCGACTTGTTTGTTGATGAGGTAAAAGTCGGCACTCACCTTTATGGCCAGGGCGGCGTCACGGAAGTTGTATTGCCGATAAAGGGAGATGGTATTTTGCGAAAAATTAAAGCTCAGGATTCAATCAATAAAACCTGCGAGGCAACGGTTGACTTAAAACCTGTCCGGTGCGCCTGCGATATGGAAGTGAGTGTAAAAAGCATTACGCCAGCAGAATTAAGAAATCATGTAAAAGTACTTTTTGAGATTTTGGTAGATTCCGTCGAAGGAAGGCAAGGCTTTACGCTTCAAATTGACAGAGAGGCTCCTCCTGCGATGGTTCCATACCGTGGCAAATTAACGACTGTGGAACGGATATTACCAATAGACGAAATTTCGCATACCGTTGTGGTAAAAGATGCTTTTGGCGGCAGCTGTGGAGCAGAAAATAAATTTCTAACCAACCGAACGACACAATAATCCTGACCGCATTAACTAACTACAGTTAATTCATGCACCGCATTCGTCGGCAAATACTTGAACTTGACCTGCTTCGCGAAGCAGGGGCTTATGCTTTGCAGCAACGGGCCAGCAGAATTTTTCAGGAAAAAGTATTGCCGGAACTGGACCTGATTTTTACCCGGTTGGCACCTGAAGGGATCGTTATTCAATTGGACCGGCTCGAAATAGACCTTGGTGCTTTGGGTGAAAACAACTGGGAAAAACGATTTACAGAAGCTTGTATCCGGCAAATTGAAAAACAACTGGCACAGTTACTTGCGGATGCCCCGTATTCGAAGGATAAAGGGATCCGGATAAAAGCGCAGGAGGTGCACCACTGGGAAATATTTTATCATTATTTGCAAAATGGCGTATTGCCGTGGCAGGCCAAAAGCATTTCGCTGCGCGATTTAGAAAAGGATTTGCAAAAGGCAATGGACAGTCAGGAGGTTTTGTCGCTGCAAAATTTTCAAGCATTTTTGCGACAATTCCCTGCTGCAATCCAACGGTTGAGTACACAGTTTAGTACCGGATTTACAACTGCTTTCACTGAAGTTTTGTTAAGTTTACCTGCGGGCTGGGTTAGCCGGGTACTTGACTTTGGTAAAAGTTTATCCGGGCAGCCGGTAACCGGACATCACTACCACAAATTCATTGAAGCGCTTATTTTAGAAGAAGCACCCGGCCGTTTGCCGGAAGTGCCGGATGCTAATTGGGTAGCCAGCTTTCTTTATTCCCTGGATGGGGGGATTCATTTGGATTCCGGAAAAAACAGGCTACATCGCCCAACTGCTCCTGAGCCACGTGAAAATAACAGGCCGGGAAAATTACCGGATGGAATAGACCACGAGTCAAAGGCCTGGCAGATGCAAAAAAATAGGGAAGCAGATCAAGATTCAGGATCAAAAGAGTATCAGGGAAATGCAACAAAGGACCCGGATTCGGCAGTAAGGCAACAACCGGTACCGAAACTCGCCGCGCTTTTACATTCCCAGACCGGAAAACCTGAAGAAGCGGCTTTTGGACTTCCGGTCGCCAATGCCGGGCTGGTGCTGTTTGCTCCGTACCTGGCCTTGTTTTTTCGACACCTGAACTACCAGATTCCCGATCCCGACCAACATCGGGCGGTTTACCTCCTGCATTACCTGGCAACGGGTGCTGAAAATCCGGAAGAACCGCTGTTGTTATTGCCTAAACTCCTTTGTGGAATGGCTCCGGAATTGCCGCCGGATGCACCGTCACTTGAACAGTGGCCGCTCACCGATCAGGAAAAAACAGAAGCCCGCCAATTGTGTGAGGCTGTCGTCAAAAACTGGCCAACATTAAAAAATACGTCTGTAGAAGGTCTGCAAAACAGTTTTATTCGGCGTGAAGGCCTTGTATATGTTAAGGACAGCAAGACCTTATTGCTTCGTGTAGAACGCACAGGCCAGGATGTTTTGCTCGACACCTTACCCTGGACAATTTCGGTCATCAAACTACCCTGGATGGATTTTCAGTTGCAGGTGGAATGGTAAGTAATTGGTGAAATAAACACAGAAGAAGCCCACTTTTATTGCGAATATCAATCCGCTATGTCCTATTTACATGTAAAAGAAACCAGTCATCAGACATCTCCTGCTTCCGTGCACAAAAACGGGGTATGGAATAGCCCACCATCGTTTTTTCAACCTAAGTTGACGGTGAATACCCCCGGCGACGCCTACGAACAGGAAGCTGACCGGGTCGCTGATTCCGTCATGCGGATGAGTGAAGGCGATGTACCTGTTGTTCAGCGCATGCCCATTACCCCTGTCTCAGGTTTACAGCGCAAATGTGCCAACTGTGAAAAAGAAGAACAGGAACAGGTGCAGCGAAAAGAAACAACAGGTGGGGATCCGTCGGGCAAATCTGCTCCTTCTATTGTCGGTGATGTCATCTCTTCCGGTGGCGGCCAGCCAATGGATGGTGGTACGCGACAGTTTATGGAAAGCCGATTCGGGCAGGATTTCGGACAGGTGCGGATTCATACCGACAGCCGGGCAGCGGAAAGCGCATCAGCCATTCAGGCGCGGGCGTACACAAGTGGAAGGGATGTGGTGTTTGGAGCGGGGGAGTATCAGCCTGGCTCCGATAGCGGGAAAAGGTTGCTGGCGCATGAGTTGGTACATGTGGGGCAGCAGTTAAAAGGAGGGCCTGC
>JABWAJ010000077.1 GCA_013361075.1 Saprospiraceae bacterium
AAATCTATCTCATCCACCAGCACAATAGATGGCTCCCGAATGGGATTCGGCGACTCCGGGTAGCGCTCGAACATGCGCCGCACGAGGTCAAGCACCCAAGCAAGCATGGTTTGGTAACCATAGCCAAGGTCGTTCAAGCGTATCCAACCAAAGTCAGTTTTAAATTCAATGAAATTATCAAAGGATTGCCCTTGTTCCTTAGAAGCAAAACGCAAGTCACTTACATCCGGAAGGAGGCCCGAAGTCATTATTTCTTTTGCTCTGTCAATGATTTTTTCTGCTTTTGATTTTTGATCTTTTTTCCCTTGTAGCTTGGCCAGATTGAGTTGAAGCAACCATGCTTCAGCATTGAATAAGTCTTCGTTTTGGAAAAGGTTCAGATTGCTTTTCCCATAGCCGTTCCAAAGAGGGTCTTTACTGGCCATTTTGCGTGAAGCTCCATAAGCTTCAATTCTAAGATTTTTATGGTATTTAGTCTCTGCACTAGCTAAATGATCAGCGAATTCAACTTTAGAACTGAATTTAGCATCTCTTATTTGATTAGACATTTCTTCACTTATGTATAATTCAGATGTTATGGGGTTGTAATCTACTCCCGTTGTGTTTGAGAACACAGAAGCCCAGTACTCGACAATTGTTTTTCTACCCCAAAGGTCAAAACTTGCCAAACACTTCAGTATCGTTGTCTTACCCGTATTGTTATTCCCCAGAATCACCGTCCATTGCGCAGGCAGCCCATCTCCACCGCTTAGGTCAATATGGTGGTCCCCCCGAAAGCATTTCACATCCCGAATGGTAAGGGACTTGAAATAAAATGCAACAGGTACATCCGTATCTGACTTTTTCTCTTTTTTCTCAGGCATGATTTCTTGTTTTCATAGCAAATATACGCTCATTCAGCAAAATATCTGCACCTTATCAAGCCCGATCGGTGAAAAGAGAATGAGTCCGCCTAACTCATATTTTCATTATCTTTTTCATGATCAATTGGCCATCAACTTGAATTTCAACAAAATATACTCCGGGAGTTAAAAAAGCAAAGTCAAACTGATGATCGCGAATAAAGATACGTTCGATCAGCAGACTACCATTGGGGTACCTTAGCCGAAAAACGGCTTCGTGGTTAGTATCAAGTTGTATCTTAAAAAGACTGATGACAGGATTTGGAGAAAGGACACACTCGGGTAATATTTCTAATCCGGGCGAAGTATTCGTTAGGCAAGCTTGTATTACCTGAGGTTTGTTTTCGCATCCTTCATTGTTATTTGAAATCGATACATAAGCCCCGGGGGTCTGCAAAGTCTCACAAACGGCCTGAACGGAACAGTCACTCAACAATTCGTTTTCACTAATTGCAATGTCATGATACAGAGGAGTTATGGAATGGTTGAGTGCATTTATATCCGTCAAAGATGCATTGCTTTCAATGGAAAGCATCTCCCCAACATATTGAAGGCTTTCAAGTCCATTCAAACTGGATAGGCTGGGATTGTTCCGAATCCATAACCACCTGCCTATTGAATCTAAGCTTTCCAGACCAACCAGATTTAACAAACTATCATTGAAATCAATCTCCAGTATTGACCCGACGGCAGTAAGTTGCTCCAGTCCGCTCAAGTCCTCCATTTGGTTATTTTCTAACAACCATAATTTTTGGCCGACACTCGAAAGGCTTCCTAATCCATTCATATTAACTAAATTGTCTTCAAACCACACGGTAAAATCGCCGCCTACTTCAACCAGGCTGTCTAACCCCTCAAGGCTTTGCAGTCCATTTCCGAGAATAGAAAGTTTGTTGTCTATTTTTTTAAATTCGGGTAATCCAACAAGGTTAGTGAGCAGATTATTACCGGCTATTGCTAGGCTTCCTACATGCTTCAGGTTTGACATTCCTGCCAGACTAATCAGCCCAGGATTGCTGTTAATACTCAACCAATCTTCAACAAATATAAGGTTTTCAAGAACCTGTAAGTCCGTCAATGAATCACATCCGGACAGGTGTAAATAATATAACGAATCCAAATCTGACAAAACGCTATAGTCCTGAATTATGGGGTTATACACAAGTAGCAGGCTGCCACTGAAGTCTTCCAGCGAGCCGAGGCCATCGAGGCTGGTTAAGCCCATATTTTCATCTATAAAAATTGAATTGTCAATAAAAGCCTGCTCCAGTCCTGTTAAGCTGGTAATATTATCATTGCCAGAAAATTCTAATTCGTATAAATAATCAAGATCGGATAGTGCCTGAATAGAAGACAATAAAGGATTGTCCATAATAGATGCCCTATTTTTTATGGTGTCGAGCTGTTCAAGGCCATCCAGATTGATCAATACCTGGTTTTCAAGAACAACAAGATCTTTTCCTATATAACTGAGGTTGTTGAGGCCTTCGAGGTTTTCGAGTGATGAATTGTTTATTAGATACAGCGTATTGCCAATCTTTCTAAGGTTATTGATTCCGGAAAAATTCTGTAAAGTCTCATTTTGCAGAACAATTAAATCCTCCCCTACCGTATTTAGGTTATCAAAGCCATGTAGGGTTTCTAGTAAATTATTTTTTCCAATATGTAAGGTGCCTTGAATATATGAAATGTTTCCTAAAGCTAATAAATTATGAATGTTTGAGGTCCCATCATCAAGCCCTATGAAAAGATCTCCATGTATACTATCACAATCGGGCCAGTTAAATTCAAAATAATTAACTTGAACTTGAAGATTTAAAATCACATCTCCTTCCGGGCATTGGGCGCGCAGCGCTCCGCAGGAAATTAGCAACAGCAAAAAGGCAAGGATTAAAATATTCATATTTTCATTGTTAAATCTCAGAGATAAAGATAAACCACAGGCTCCTGAAACCGCCAACCATTTTGAGGAATAGTCAGGTTTCTGAATTATTCTTAGCTTTACCCCATCAAACAAACACCACCACTAATGTCCCGATCACTCTTCGCACTCCTGACTTTGAGCGCCCTGCTGTGCGCCACAGCCTGCAAAAACGAATCCGCTGCCGATGACGCGCCAATGGCCAAATACCGCTCTCCCGAAGAGGTTTACGGCGATTTGTTTGTTGCGGTGCAAACCTCCGGTGTTTTTCCCGACGGAAAAACCTTTGCCGATTGCACCCCCAAAGCGTCTGTGAAAGAGATCATGGATGCTTATGAAGCCAACAAGAACCATCCGGAATTTCACCTGCGCGCTTTTGTGCTGCAATACTTCGACCCGCCCCACAAATTTGCAAGCGGCTTTGTCAGCGATACCACGCGCACGGCTCAGGACCACATCAATGCGCTTTGGGAGGTACTGACCCGACGGGCCGACAGCACCTCCACGGGCACCCTGATTGCCTTACCCAATCCTTATGTTGTGCCAGGTGGCCGCTTTGGCGAAATCTATTACTGGGACAGCTATTTTACGATGCTGGGGCTTCAGACTGCCGGAAAAGTAGACATGATGGAAAGCATGGTGGGCAATTTTGCCTACCTGATTGACGAGCTTGGCTTCATTCCCAATGGCAACCGCACCTATTACAACAGTCGCTCGCAGCCGCCATTTTTTGCGCTGATGGCTGGCCTGCTGGCAGAGGCCAAAGGCAATGAAGCCCTGGCCCAATACCTGCCCCAATTGGAAAAGGAATACAATTTCTGGATGGATGGCAGCCAGAACCTAACGGATAAAGCGCCTGCCCACCGCCGCGTGGTACGCCTCAGCGACGGCGACCTGCTCAACCGCTATTGGGACGACCGGGCAACCCCGCGCGCTGAAAGCTATCGCGAAGATGTGGAAACAGCCGCCAAAAGCGGGCGCCCGGCAGAAGAAGTGTACCGCCACCTGCGCGCTGCCTGCGAGTCGGGCTGGGACTTCAGCAGCCGATGGCTGGCCGATGGCAAAACACTGACGAGCATCCACACCGCCGATATCATCCCTGTCGACCTGAATGCACTGCTTTACAACTTAGAAATTACTTTGTCCAAAGCTCATACCCAAAAAGGCAATACGACCGAATCGAAACGCTATTTTGCCCTGGCCCAAAAACGCGCCGATTTCCTGGTGCGCTACTGCTGGGACGCCCAAAAGGGGTATTTCATGGATTACGACTTTGTGAAAAAACAGCGCACGGGCGTCGTTTCGGCAGCCGGCATGTATCCGCTTTTTTTCGGCATAGCCACACCCGATCAAGCCAAATCCTGCGCAAAAGTACTGGAACGCGAGTTACTTAAACCCGGCGGCATCGTCACTACTGCCAATACAACGGGACAACAATGGGATGCTCCCAATGGCTGGGCGCCTTTGCAGTGGATTTCCATCCAGGGACTGAGAAAATACGACGAAAATGCACTGGCTCAAAACATACGCCAGCGCTGGACGCACCTGAATGTAAAAGTGTACAAAAACACGGGTAAAATGGTTGAAAAATACAATGTTCTCGACATGACCCTGGAAGCAGGGGGCGGCGAATACCCGGTACAGGACGGTTTTGGCTGGACAAACGGCGTACTGCTGAAGTTGCTGTCGGAGAATAGTTTTATGGATTAGTCGTCTCTTTAATTACAAACTGCGTACGTTGAAATATCCATCACTCCATGTAGTCACAAAACAAAAAGGGCAAACCCGGATGAACCAACTCGGCGCATCGGGCATTCCCTTTTTGTTTTTGATAGATTTTGAAGCAGCGCGATGGATAGTAGAGCCGTTGGATACGCTCAATGCCAAAGACATCGCCTTCAATTTCAACGGAAAAGGCAACACTGCCAACGATGCCGTATTGCCTTCAGGTAAAGCTGTTTGGTTTGAAAAATACCCGATCGCTTACGACCGCTACCTCGAAGCCTTCCGGGAAGTAGTTGCCCAGCAACGCAATGGCAATTCTTTTCTGACCAATCTGACCTTCCCTACCCGGATCGCTACCAACTTATCGCTCGGGGAAATTTTTCAATACAGCTCGGCGCGCTACAAACTGCGTTACCAGGACGTTTTTGTTCTTTTTTCACCGGAAACCTTCGTACAAATCAACGACGGCACCATCGCTTCCTGTCCGATGAAAGGCACCATTGATGCTCATTTGCCCAACGCCGCCCAACACATCCTCGACGACGAAAAAGAAAAAGCCGAACACGCCACCATTGTTGACCTCATCCGCAACGACCTGAGCCGCGTAGCTTCGCAGGTTCAGGTTGAGCGTTATCGCTACATAGAGCGCATTGCCACCCCAACAAAAGACCTCCTGCAGGTATCCTCCCGCATTAGTGGCCGGTTGCCGGAAGATTACCCGTGCAGACTGGGGGATATTTTTGCAGCCCTCCTTCCGGCTGGCTCCATCAGCGGGGCACCCAAAAATAAAACGCTGGAAATCATCGCCGCCGCAGAAGGCTACAAGCGTGGCTTCTACACCGGCGTTTGCGGCTGCTTCGATGGCTGCAATGTGGACAGCGCCGTGATGATTCGCTTCATCGAACAAACACCGGAAGGTTTGTTGTACAAAAGTGGCGGCGGCATCACCGTGTACAGCGACCCCGAAAAAGAATACCAGGAACTGATTGACAAAGTCTATGTACCGCTTCATCGAAACGATAAAAATACAGCATGGCCTGCCCTGCAAGCTGCCCTTGCATGAAGACCGTTTGCAACGCACCCGGCAACATTTTTTCCCGGATGCCCCTCCTGCTCCAGCGCTTGCAAATTGGTTGCAGGTTCCGGCACATTGCAAAACAGGCATTTATAAATGCAGGGTAATTTACGCCCGGGATTTACTCCATGCTGAATTTCTCCCCTACACGCCACGCCCCATTCACCGCCTGAAGCTTGTCGCAGATGACTCCGTCGACTATGCCTGGAAATGCGAAAATCGCAGCGCTCTGGAGCGGCTATACGCACAAAAAAGCGACTGCGACGAGGTCCTGATTGTAAAAAACGGGTTCCTGACCGACAGCTCTTACAGCAATTTGGCTTTCTATGACGGCAAGGCATGGTATACTCCCGAAATGCCCTTATTGCAAGGCATTCAGCGGGAATGGCTGCTGCGTGAAGAGCAAATAATCTCCACACCTATCCGGATAGAAGATCTGAATTGCTTTTCGCAAATTGCCCTGATCAATGCCATGCTGGACCTGGGAGATTGTGTGGTGGATGTGGCAAACGTTTTTGGAAGATGATGCATATTTGGAAATCTATGGGTAGTGTAGTATTTGAATACTCAGATTGTTCCATGGCACAATTCGCAATAACGAACGTCGCAATAAAAGTAGATTTGCAGCATCTAATGCGAAGCAAATAGTTGAATACCATGAAAATCATCTCCATTCTCCTGCTGGTACTGGGCTGCCTGCTCGTAGTAGGTTCGGGCATCATGTACCTGATTTTGTTCGCTTATTCTTTCGACGCGCCCGGTTCAGAAAGCTCTTCAAAAGCGTGGGGGTCACGCCTGTTGATGTTCCTGCCGGTCCTGGTACTGATCGTAGTGCTCGTGCTG
This sequence comes from Saprospiraceae bacterium, assembly GCA_013361075.1. Taxonomy (GTDB): domain Bacteria; phylum Bacteroidota; class Bacteroidia; order Chitinophagales; family Saprospiraceae; genus JABWAJ01. The sequence goes on from JABWAJ010000077.1 coordinate 6,467, forward strand.
GCATTCATTGCCTTTTTTTCAGGCAATTACGCACGTGCAACTGGTTTCGGTGCTCTATTCGTCGTTGCCTTAGTCGCGATTTTTATATTTTTGATAAAAAACCAGGCTGATAACAACCGCAAGGTCCGGGAAATGCGTGCCCAGGAACTCGAAGACGCAAAGTATCCCGTTCAAACCTTTTTCAGGCCAACTGAAAACGGAACCGATACCATCATCGTTTTCCCCAGCCGGATTGTAGCCTACCGGATTTTCAACAAAACCTTCAATAAAACAATAGGAGGCCCGATAGGAACATTAAACCAAACCCGCGATACCATCCTGGTTGAAAAAGATCCGGGAGAATTTCCCCGGCGACAGGAATTCGAGCAATTCATCAATGAGGAAGGCAAAAAGATTACCGAGGTCTTCCAGTTCAGGTAATGCTTTGTCAGGAAAACCTGAATCTTCGATTTGGCGGATTCCCCGGCTGGTACTACTTTTGCCAACCCGCAGGGAAATACATTGATCTGACCTAATTTTGCTGAATGAATCTTGCTTCCATAAACCGGCTTTTTAATCAGGCCAATACCCTCCAGCTTCTGCGCGATAAAAATGCAGTACTGGTGCTGGCTTTTTTAAAAGAAGCCTTCACAGATGGCAGAAAAAGTATTGGCCGGGAAGAGCTTATCAGCCTGCTCGCAGATTATTTGGAACAATGGGTTGAAATAGAACCTTTTGATGATTCTGAAGAAAGCGAAATCCCCTTGTTCGAACGTTACCGGAACCGCGCACGGCGCCTGCTGCGCGATTGGGAAAGCCGCGACAAACGGTACCTCCGGGGAGATAACAATGCCGAAGGTCGTTACGAATACAGCCTGACAGAGCACCCCACCCGTGCCTGGCAATGGCTGGAAAGCCTTGAACAGCGGGAATTTTCGGGGGCCAGATCCAGGCTCGATGATATTTTTGAAAAAATGCGCCGCATCCTTGAAAACAGCCGGGAAAAAACCGACGCCGAGCGGATTGCAGAGATCGAGGAAAAACAAAAGGAACTTCAGCGCCAGATTGCAGACATCAAATCCGGTAAACTGTCCTACAAACCATTCGATCGGGTGCGCATACAGGAAGAATACGATGGTTTACTGGAACAAGTACGCGCCCTTTCTACTGACTTTAAAGCAGTAGAAAGCAATTTTGAGCGCATTCGAACCGATATTTTGCGCAAACAAGCCACTCAGGACGGCAGCAAAGGTGCCCTGCTAAGCAGCATGCTCGACGCACGCGACGAACTCGACCGGACGCCGCAAGGCATCAGTTTCAACGCTTTTTTCGAGGAATTGCGCGATGCCCAGCGCCAGCAACAGTTTGCCAACTACGTGCAGGAACTGATCACCGTATTGGAAGGCCGCGAAATCGACCACGATTCTGACCGGCTGCTGACCCGGCTGCACCGGCATTTGCTAAGCGAAGCCCGGCCGGTTATGGATGCCAACCGGCGCATTGCAGACCGCATCTCCCGCCTGGTGGCACAAAATGCGGCTCACGACCGGCAATTGCTGCAGGAACGCATTGCCGCTGTAAAAGCCGCTGTACTGAATCCTGATTTTGCCAACAGCCCGATCAACCTCGCTGCTCCGTTTTGGGAAATCGGAAACGATCGGGCCGGGATAAAACTACCCGTTGAGAAAAAATTGAGTACCCAGCCGGATGAAGGGGCCCTGCGGTTCACTGTGCCTCAGGCTGCCGGGCCCAATCGCCCGGAGTTGGCGCTGGCCGACGAAGAATTGATTACAACCCGCTTAAATGCGCACATTGAAGAAGCATTGGAGAACTTTGGTCAAATGACCTTATTCGACCTCGTGCAAAAATACCCGCTGAACGAGGGCCTGGCCGAAGTATTGGCGTATCTGAGCATTGCTGCTGCGCCGGACAACCGCCATTTGATCCAGCCCGGTCAACAGGACCTGCTGCCATTGGATGGGCCGGAGAATGACCATTTTTTGCAGGGAGCTCGGGTATTTTTTGTAAAATAACCCATTGAAATTTAATACAATATGAACGAACCATTCGATACTACCCCAATAGCGCCCAATCATTTTGCACCCATTGCCATCAAGTTGCTTCAGGGGGTCATTTATGAAGAGGAAACCCGTTACTGGCAGGACCTGACCAAGTTGTACGAACAACCCCTGCGCCACTATTTTGGCCAGATCGGCCTGCAACTCATCGTTGACAGGAATGAGGGTTTTGCATTTTTAAAACAACACCGGGAAGACGAAGAGGATTTTTCCCATCTCCCCAGGCTGATGCGCAAACGCACCCTCAATTTTGACCAATCCATCCTTTGTGTGCTATTGGCGGAACGCCTGAACGAACACACCGTACGGGACACCGGCAGCCGGGAACCAATCATGAGTCTGCGTGAAATCCGCGAAATGGTGGAATTGTTTTTTCGCGAACGCAATACACAACACCGCTTTTTGAAAGATTTGAAAAAAACCGTCGAAGACCTGAGGGGAATGGGCTTTTTGGAATCCATTGGCCCCGAAACCCTTGAAAATGAAGACGAACGCCGCTATCACGTGCGCCGTATCCTCAAAGCATTCATTGACGCAGACAGCCTTCAGCATCTTTTGAACACGATCGCCTCATCCATAGACGCATGAATCCGAACTAGAGAGGGCGTCACTTCGAGTAACACCCTCTCTTCATCCAAAGACACATGAACCAACCCGAATTAACATTATTTTCTACTTCCGCACAAAAGGCCGGGTTCCGGCTCGAACGCATGGAAGTCTTCAATTGGGGCGCTTTCCACCAAACGGTTTATGTCATGCCCTTGCAAGGGGAAAACGCTTTGCTTTGCGGGGCCAATGGCGCAGGCAAAACGACGCTGGTAGATGCCCTCATTACCTTGCTGACCCCCAACCCGGAGCGATTCTACAACCAGTCTGCCGGTTTTGAAGACCGCAAGCGCATCCGCCGTACCGAAGACTATGTGCTTGGCGTGTACGGGCGTTCGGTAGCCGGCAAGGAGCGGTTGCGCGGCACAGAGCCCGGCGAGGGCACGTATACGGTACTGCTCGGGGTCTTCAGCAATAAAGACTACAACCAGTATTACACGCTGGCCCATGTATATTGGTTCAAAAACGACCAGGTGCAAAAGCGATATTATACCGCGCCCGTTGATCTGAACATTGCAGAACACTTTCAGTTTAGCGGCGACATCCGGGAGTTTAACAGCGGGATTGCCAAAAAATATCAGGCAAGAAACTACGATACTTTCACAGAATACGCCCTGGATTTTATCCCAAAAATCGGCATGCGGTCGCCAGAGCGAAGCAATAGCCAGGCTGGACGCACCAAACCGCTAAGTTTGCTGGGCAAAACAGCAGGCATTAAAGTATTGGGAAACCTCGACGGTTTCATCCGCGAAAACATGCTGGATGAAACAGATGTAGAAACCTATTTTGAGCAACTGAAAAAGGAATACGCCGATATTGCCGAAACGCAACAAAGCTTAGACAAAGCCACCTTCCAGCAACAAATGCTCCTGCCGTTGGTCCAGCACCATACCGCCTGGCTTACCGGAAGCGATGAGTTGCGGCGGCTGGATTTGGCCCAACGCGCCCTGTCTCCCTGGTTTGCCGGACAACATGTCGGGTTGCTGGAAACAGAGGTCGAAAAAAAACAGGGCCGGCTGGGGTTATTGAATGAAGAACTGGAAACACTGGACAAAGAGCTGGACGCGCTGCGGCAGGAAGACAAGGACCTTGAATACCAGATCCGGCAAAATGAAGCCGGGCAGCGCTTAGACCAGTTGAAACGCGAACGGGAAGACCTCGAAAAACGCAGGGAAAACCAACGCCATGAAGCCCGCCGGTATGCAGCTTTAGCCACTTCGCTGGGACTGGAACCCAACCCGGACAATGCGCTTTTTTTTGAACAAAAAAAACACCTCGACCGCAAAGCGCAGGATCTGGAGGCTCAAAAAAGTGAACAAAACCTGCTCCGTGATGAATTGGTCGGGCAACGCAAAGAACTGAAGCAAACCATTGCTACCCTCCAACTGGAACTCGCTTCGCTACGCCGCCGCCGCAACAACCTGCCTGTTGATCTAGTCGAAGCCCGAACCCGCATCTGTCAGGCAGAAAACATCCCGGAATCGGAGCTCCCGTTTGTAGGCGAACTAACCCGGGTGAAAGAGGACGAGCGCCTGCATTGGCAATACGCCCTGGAAAAATTGCTCACGCCATTTTCGCTCCACCTGCTCGTGCCGCCACAATACCTGCCCAAAGTTGTGCAGCGGGTGCGCGACGCTGATTTGGGCGTTTTGCTGCGCTTTATCGAAGCCGATGACAACGCCGGAGAAAGCCTGAACAACGACATCAGCCAGGAAACCGCGGGCAACAAATTAGAAGTGCAACCCCAATCGCCTTTTGCTAATTGGTTGCGAAACGAACTCAACCGCCGGTACCCGCACCACTGTACCTCCAACACCGCAACCTACAAAAAGCATACCCAGGCACTAACGCCGGAAGGACTTTATAAAAATGGCAAACAACACCAAAAAGACGACCGGAAAAACCAGCGTACCCAGTTTGTTTTGGGTTGGGACAATGAAGAGAAATTGCGCCAGACCGAACAATTGCTACGCGATGCCGAAAATGAACTCCTGCTGCTGGAGGAGCGATTCAGCCCGATTGAAACCCGTATTCAGCAGCTCGACCAGAAATTAGCCGATCTGGCGCGCCTGCACGATTTTGAGCACTTCAATTCCATCAATTTTGCAGATACCGAACTCCGCATTGGGGCAATTATTGCACAAGCCGAACAGCTTGGCCAATCTTCAACACAGCTTAAAACCCTGCAAACCCGCCACCAACAGGTGCAGCAGGCGGTAAAAAACGCCCAAATCAAAAGGGATTCAACGCTTCAGCAACAAACCAAAACTACGGGCGAAATTGAAAGCCGGCTGACCGAATTGCGGTTCAAACGCAACGATGCCGCTACCTTAGACGACCACAGCTTGGCCTGGCGTGAATTACAACCCCTGGTCAGTGATCTGGACGAACTTGACCTCGACAGCATTGGAAAAATCCAGCAACACCTGACCAATAAGCTGAATAGCCAAACCAGCCAGCTCAGGGATCAGCAAAGTAAGATTGAAAAAGACCTCCTGCTCCTGATGAGCCAGTTTAAAAACCCTAAAAAAGACATCCTGGAGGCGTTTCCTACCTGGTCAGATGATACCTACGCGTTGCCGGAACAACCTTCCATCGAACACATCGGACAGTACACCGATCTGCTCGAACGCATTCAGAATGACCAATTGCCCGCCCTGCGCGAACGTTACGAAACCCGGGCCGGTAACGACATTGGCAACGCCATGCAGGTATTTCAACAACAGCTCACGGAACAGTTGGCCGACCACCACGAAAACATCGCAAACATCAACCGCTCCCTGCGCACCCTACCCTATTCTGCCGATACCTATTTGCAAATCGTCTGTGAATCCAATACCCGGAAAGGCCGCATCGGCGAGTTTTACCACCTGCTGAAAGATTGGGATTACGACCGGGCCGCATTCCGCCTTGCAACAGCACCCGAGCAGCAAAAAATACTGCGCGAAACGGTACAACGAATCGGGCAACTCATCCAGCGCTTAGACAAAGACCCTGATTGGCGCCGCGAAGTAACCGACATCCGCAACTGGCTCACATTCAGAACGCAACAATTTTATTCCAGGGACGACACGCCCAAACCCGGTACCTTGTTAGACAGCACGGGTGCCCTGTCGGGTGGTGAACAAGCCAAATTAACGTATACAGTGCTGGCCGCAGCGCTGACGTATCAATTCAACATCAGCGCCGACAGCCGCAATGCTAAGTCGTTCCGCTTCATCATGATAGACGAAGCCTTTAGCAAGCTGGATCCTGAAAACAGTACCTATCTGCTCGATTTACTCAGCAGCCTGAATTTCCAAATGCTGCTGATTACCCCAAATTCAAATGTTAAACTGAGCCAGGACCGCATGTCGCACCTCATTTTTGTAAAAAAAGAAGACGAAATGCCGCCCCGATCTTCCGTGTTTGTGTATTCGGTGATGGAATTGGCAAAAATAGAAGCAGGAAAAAAAGCTCGGCGAGGTTAATGAGTCATGCGAATCAGGGCTTTAGTCCTGATTCGCATCATCACATAGTCTACCAACGCACCCTCACCGCCACGACCGCATTCCTGCCCGGTGCCGTAATCCCTGAAGCATACGTCCGGTAGCGCTGGTCGCTGATGTTTTCAAGACCGCCGTTGAGCTGCAGCCAATCCAGCAACTGGTAGTTTAACTTCAGATTCAGAGTGTACCACGCGGGCGAATAAGGCCTGCCTTGATCGTCTTTTGCATACAAATACGGCTTGATTTGCTCAGAGGGCGCTAATTCTTCAAAACTCAGGGCGCCGCTGTATTCAGCATAAATCTCAGCCTGAAATCGCGTGCGTTGGTACCGCAGACGTGTGACGCCAAACCAGGGCGCAGCGTGGCGCAATGGTACATAAGCTGTATTGTCGTCGTCCTGCTCTTTGCCTTGCTGGTAGCTAAACCGCGAAGACAGCGAAAGCCCACCCCCCAATTGCACATCCAACCCGGCCTGAATGCCCCAAACCCAGGCTTGCGCTGAATTCTGGATGGCAAAAACCTGGCTCAGTTCGCCGTCGTAAACGATGCTGTCCTGGCCGTTGAGTTGGTAAGTCCGGCGCACCAATGCATCGTCGAGCAGGGTGTAATACCCCGTCACTTCCAGACTTACCGACTGCCCGAACCTCCTGGTAATTCCGATTTCACCGCTGTAAGCGTATTCCGGGTTGATGTCCGGATTCGCAATAATAACCGTTCCGGGTGCCGAATCGAATACCTTTCCAACATCGTCAATATTGGGTGCGCGGAAACCCGTTGAGCCATTGAGGCTAAATTGCCAGTTGGCATCCGGCAGGTAAGTAAAGCCCAGACTGCCATTCAGTGCGCCCATGGAGCGCTTGGTTTCAATGATCGGAAACGGGAAAAAAGCCGTGTCGAACTGCGATTCCAACGTCACATAATTGTAACGCACCCCGGCCAGCAGGTACAGTTTGTCGCTCAATTTTGATTTCCAGCTCAGATACGCTGCGGCTGCATTCCAGGTAGAACCATCCGGATAGCGGGTGCTCAGCGGCCTGATGTTACCGGAAGCGATGTTTTCTTCTTCCGCTGTGGAGCCAACTTTATTCAGCAGCAATTCAGTACCGTAATACAGCGTGTGCTTATCGCCAATGGCCTTTTCCAAATCTAAGTTTGCCGAAATCACATTGACCTCCTCGTAGCGGTGCCGAAGCTGGTCCCTGCCGAAACGACGGTCGTGGCGACTTTCTTCGTAGCGCTGATGTGCCAGAATCAGCCGGGCATTGTCGTAAAGACCCGATGCGGCCTGGTGTTGAATCCTGAGGTTGTTCATCAGCCATACCTGTGGGCCGTAGTACCATTCAGATGCCCGCAAATCAGTACCTGCGTATTCGATCAGGCGGTCGTAACGGGGTACATCAGTCGTAGCGGAATAATGCAGGCTGTAGTTCAATTCCCAATGATCCGAAGGTTTCCAGCGTACTTTTTGCATCAGGTTGATTTGCTGATAACCCGAAGGAACCTGCACAAGCGGATCTTCATTCCTGACAATCGTATCCTTCCCGTTCAGTCGAACTGCGTATTCCGGTCGGAGAAATTCCTCCGGCCCGTCAGACCCCATGCGCAAATCGCCAAAATCGCTAAAAGAGGCACTGGTTACAAAAGCCCACTTCCTGAGGCCGATATTGAAATCTACGTGTGCCGTTTTTTCTTTGCTGGCCGTGCCATAACGCACCGAAGTGCTGCCTTTGAACAAAGCCGGTGATTCGGCTGTGGTAAATTTAGCCCGCAGGGTATGAAAATCCATCACCCCGCCAATGGCGTCACTGCCGTAAACCACTGAACCAGGGCCAAAGACAATCTCCGCATTTTCAACCGCTTGCGGATCCAAAGAAATGATGTTTTGCAAATTGCCGCTGCGGTAAATCGCGTTGTTCATCCGCACGCCATCCACAACTAAAACCACCCGGTTCGCTGCAAAGCCACGAATGATGGGGCTTCCACCACCGTATTGGCTTTTTTGAATGCTGGCCTCGCCGGAAAGGCCGATCAGGTCGGCAGCGGTTTGCGGGTTTTGAAGGGCAATTTCTTTGGCGCTGATCGCCGTAATGCGCACTGGCACTTCGCGGGAGTTTTGCTCCCAGCGATTGGCAGAAACGACTACTTCATTTAAATTTATCCGCGCTTCCGTCAACAGAATAGTATAGTTCCCGGCCGCAATTTCAGACAAAGTGAGCTGTCTCGACTCATAGCCCACAGCGCTTACTATGACCTTGGTAGCAGCCGACACCTCTTTCAAAGATGCCCTGCCACTGGCATCCGTATAGGCATTTATTTTTGTGTCGGCACTGTACAGGTAAACACCTTCGATGGGTTGCAACGTCACATCGTCCTTAACCACAATCGTTTGCGCAGCAAGTGAAAGGC
>JABWAJ010000652.1 GCA_013361075.1 Saprospiraceae bacterium
TTCGGTTTTAACTCCTTCCAAAAGGGATTTGTAAACGCCAGAGCCACATTCAAGGTCGGTACCATGCATGACTGCGTCAACGGCAGCACTCATGGCGTCGGGATGGGTTTTGTGGTATTTGAAAAAATCGTCAATCGCCCAGCAGTCGCTGGTAACGTAGCCCCTGAATTTCCATTTATCCCGCAAAATATCGTTCATCAGGGGGTCACTTGCACAGCAAGGCTGCCCATTAAATGCATTGTAGGCACACATGACCCCTGCAACACTTGCTTTAGTGACCAACTCCCGAAAGGCCGGGAGGTAAGTGTCCCATAGATCGTAGGTGGAAGGACTGAAATTGTCGGAATGGCGGGAAGGCTCCGGGCCGCTGTGCACCGCAAAATGTTTGGCACATGCCGCAGCTTTGAGATATTTGGGGTCGTCGCCCTGTAGCCCGTAAACAAAAGCCCTGCCAAGCATAGCGGTTAGGAAAGGGTCTTCGCCATAGGTTTCCTGACCTCTGCCCCAGCGAGGGTCACGAAAAATATTGATGTTCGGCGTCCAGTAAGTCAGACCCATATACCGCTCGTTATTCCGCCCCATTGCAGTAGCCTTGTTGAATACAGCACGGCCTTCCAAGGCTGAAAAATGGGCCATCTGTTGCAGCGAAAGCGTATCCCAGGTAGCGGCCATGCCAATTGCCTGCGGGTAGGAAGTCACTTTAAAGGGCGTTCTTGCCACCCCGTGGAGCACTTCATTCCACCAGTCGTATGCAGGTATGCCGAGCCTTGGAATTGCCGGTGCCGCATTCAACATTTGTGCTACTTTTTCTTCGAGCGTCAGGCGATTGACGATGTCAGCAGCCCGGTCGGCGACAGGGAGGTTGGGATTCCAAAAAGGAATTTCTTTGTAGTCTTGCCCAATGAGATTTTGAGCCAGCAGCATTCCGAAGACCAGCCATATATTTTTCATACAAACACGGATTATTTGAAGCTAATGACAGATTGATATGCCTTTTTGGGTAGGTTTTTTTGATCAAACAACAAAGGATAATCTTTTCGGCCCTGTACAGGGAAATTGTCCAGCCACGAAGCTTTATCAGACAAATTCCAGAAGGTAACACTCCTAACTTTGTCTTTGTGTTTTCTGAAAATTTCAAACAACATCCGGTAATGTTCAGCCTGCCTGGTTTCGGTTTCGGCAGTAAATTGACTCACATCATCTGCACGCCGTTCCCTGCGTTCGTGTTCTTTCGGGTAAACGGAAACATCTAATTCTGTGATGTGAATTTGCAGTCCCAATTCGGCAAACCGGATTATCGAGGTTTCCAGTTCTTCAGCGGTAGGCTCGTAAATGGACCAGTGCCCCTGCAGGCCAATGCCGTGGATGGGGACGCCTTTTGCTTTTAATTGTTTGACCAATTGATAGATGCGTTCACGTTTGGAGGCATTTTCGGTATTGTAATCGTTGTAAAACAACAGGGCATCAGGATCTGCTTCATGGGCAAATTCGAATGCCTTTTCAATATAGGTTTCGCCGATAATTTCATAAAATTTTGACTTTCGGTAAAGTCCTGACTCACTGCCATCGGGTACAGCTTCGTTTACCACATCCCAGGCATAAACTTTACCTTTGTAACGCCCGACTACATTGAAAATATGTTGCCGCAACCGTTCCAGTAAGACCTCTTTCGTAACCTCTTTTCCGGAGGCGTCTACAAAAAACCAATCCGGGGTCTGGTGGTGCCAGCAAAGGGCATGTCCACGAAGTTTTAATCCGTGAGTTACTGCAAAGTCGGCAATTTTATCTGCCGGAGCCCAATTGTAGCGGTTTTCTGCTGGATGAATGGGCCCCATCTTCATGGCATTTTCGGCAGTCATGCTGTTGAAGTGGGCAAGGATCAGGTTGGCATCATCGCCGGGTGACATCATGGCCGGACTCACAGCAGTGCCAATAGGAAAGTAGTCTTTATAATAGTCTTTTAACCCGGCATCGGATTGGGCAGAAACGCCTCCTGTTGCACTCAGGACAAAAAAAGTCAAATAACGGAACAGCTTCATTTTATCAAAATTTACTGGTGGTGAAATTAATCTTCATTGTCTGTTCTGAAAGGCGAAGCAGGCAATCCTGCTTCATTGTATAAATTGGCCCCTTCCGGATTGTCAGCCCAGGCATACCTGACCGCAACCGGGTGGGGAACGCCTTCAGCTGAGACAATGATTTTGTTCTTTTTTATGGATGCCGTAGCCCATACAAACTGACCATTTGATCCGGCTATCGCAAACCCGGTCAGGGGCTTGTCGTCTTTTGAAGTCAATTTGCTGCGTTGATCAAAAGTCAGCACGGCTCTATTCTTTTTGATCTTAATTTTTTGAAAAACCGGGCCTGAAAACACCATTTTTTTTTCGCCATAAGCAGTGGCCTGGGCAACCAATGCGAGCCGCCTGCCCACATCTTTTTTATTCAAAGGGTGGATGTCGTTCCATTCCCCAATATCCATGGCTACAGCCATGCCGGTTTGGGGCAAAGAGAGGGTCTTGAGCTGGGCTTCGCGGAGCAAAGCCCAATTGCTTTCGGATGGTTGAGGTCTGGCTTCCATGAAATTAGCCAGTTGAACGAATAAAAACGGGAAATTTCCCTGTTGCCAATGGTTCCTCCAGTCGGTGATCATAGCTGGAAAAAGACGGCGGTATTCCTGAGGCCTCGAAGCATTTGATTCCCCCTGGTACCAAATCACACCCTTGATGCGGTAATTCAGCAGCGGGTAAATCATGGCATTGAACAAGCCCAGCGGCTTCCAGCGGATGAAGGTCTGGCTCGCTAAAGGCTCCATGGTTGCGCCCCTTCGGTAATGCCATTCCCCTT
>JABWAJ010000078.1 GCA_013361075.1 Saprospiraceae bacterium
CGGGTTGTCTTGGCTTTCAAGGTGACCGCGATGGTTTCCATAATGGCTTCTAACGGCGTTTGGCTGAAATTTCCCGAAAAGGGGCAGTGGGCAATGCTTGAGCGGTCGAGCTCAATGCGGATTTTATAATGTCGTTCTAAAGCTTCTGCCACCTGAGTCATGGGCGTACCCCGAAATTCCAGTTTACCGGTGCGCCAGGAGTGAGCCGGTAATTCCGGCGATTTTGTACGGTCGAGGCTGCCATCCGGGCGACAAAGTCCGCGCTGGCCCGCACTCAAAACCAGGGCTTCATCGGCAGAAGCGCCTTCCAGGGCTACTTTCCCACGTTCTACTTCCACTTCTGTTTGTGGCTCTTCGCGGTAAGCGCGCACATTAAAGGCTGTGCCCAGCACCCTTACTGTGGCATAAGCAGTAGCGATAATAAACGGACGATTTGGATCTTCTGTGATATCAAAATAGGCTTCTCCGCTCAGGTTCAGACGGCGTGAAGTTGCGTTTTGCATGTTCGCCACATAAGCGATGCTGCTGTTTTCGTTGAGCACCACCTGCGAGCCGTCGGGGAGTTTTATTTCGCGGCGTTCTCCGGCTTTTGTGGTGACGCTGACCATAGCCGCAGCTGAAGGGGTGCGGTATATTTGCCAAACTGCAAAACAGCCGGCAAGCAAGGCAATGGATGCAGCAACAGCCAGCCGGTTGTTGCGGCGCGGTTGCAGGGGGACCACTTTGGCTTCGGCAGCCTGCATTTTGGCTTTCAATTGTGCGAAGCCTGCTGATGTGTCCGGCTGAAAGCCCGATTTGTAGCGACCACCCAGTTCCCAGGCTTTTTCAGTCTGTTGGGCAGTTACCTCATTTTCGTCAGCTTCTTTGCGCCAATGATCAAGTTCATTGGCAGACGCCTCACTCAGGTTCCCCTTAAGTTTGTGATGAAGGAATAATATGTACTTTGAAATACTCATTTTATGCTCAGTTCCGAATGTCAGACACAAATATGACTTGTCCCCACTACGCCTTTATTTTCTTTTTTTTGTCGGGTATCCGGCATTTGAAGCCGTTGTCATTCAGTTTTCCATCCACGGCTGCAGTGCTGTGCGTAAATGTTTCAATGCTTTTACAATCTGGTTTTCAACGGTTTTTATAGAAATTTCGAGGTGGTCGGCAATTTCCTGATACGACATTTCTTCAAAGCGGCTAAGTACAAAAACCAGCCTGCACTTTTCGGGCAGTTCATCAATCGCCTGATCAATCAATTCCTGCAAGGCTTCTGCATCAAGTTGCTGGGTAACGGAGGGCTCCCGGCTCTCTACCTGCAGCAATTTTTCTTCGTCGTCGGTGATTTTTTTCCGGTCGCGGATGTAGTTGAGCGCTTTGTTGACTACAGCACGCCGGAGATAGGCCCTGACTGAAATCGCAAACTCAATGGCTTCTTTTTTTCGCCATAGTTCAAAAAACACCTCCTGTGTCAGATCTTCGGCGAGCCGGGGGTCTGCCACAATGCGAATAGCTGCCTGGCAAAGATAAGTATAGTGCAATTGAAAGAGCACCTCTATGGCCTTTTCACTATCCTGTCGGAACAACAATTGAATCTCCTGATCGGTGTAATGCTGCTGCAAGTTGCCGTTTATGTTTAAAGTCCCAAAAATAGCATTTATGTTCAATTGAAGCTCGCTGAGATTTTTGCCCTGTTTAAATAATCCAAAAACTATTCTATCTTTCCGGCTGAAAAACCAGTTTTATCTCTTTTTCTTTAAATCACTCAAAATTATGTCAAATACTGAATCCTGGGGTTCACGGGTAGGTTTGGTGCTGGCCATGGCAGGAAATGCTGTCGGTTTGGGCAACTTTCTTCGCTTCCCCGTACAGGCTGTCCAAAATGGGGGCGGCACGTTCATCATCCCTTATTTGACCTGTTTTTTGCTGATGGGCATTCCGCTTTTGTTTGTGGAATGGAGCATGGGGCGTTTCGGCGGTAAATTCGGCGACCACTCCACGCCATTCATTCTCAGCAATATGGCGCCGAAAAAACAGTTTCTCTGGAAATATGTGGGGGTCTTCGGCATCTTTACCAACTTAGCGGTAGCTGCTTATTACTGCTACCTCGAAAGCTGGACACTGGCCTATACCTGGCACTCCGTGTCGGGGTCTTTCCACGGACAATCCGCAGAAGGCGTTGCCAATTTCTTCAACAACTATGTGCTCAATCCGGGAAGTGAAGCTTTCCTTTTCTGGATTTTCTGCCTTGTACTCAATACGTATATTTTGTCCCGTGGCCTGAGCGGCGGGGTTGAAAAAGTCGCCAAAATCGGAATGCCGCTGTTGATTTTGTTCGGCATTTTCTTAGCCTACAAAGGCCTGACGGTCGAAGCCGGCGTTGACGGCGCAAAATACAGCAGTTCAGAAGGTTTGAATTTCCTCTGGTCGCCTACGCCAGGCAGTTCCATCTGGGACCCCAAAGTATGGGTTGCAGCCGCCGGTCAGATCTTTTTCACCCTCTCGGTCGGGATGGGCAGCATCCACTGCTACGCGTCGTATATGCGGAAAAAGGATGACGTGGCGCTGAATGCCATGAGCGCCGGCTGGATGAACGAATTTGTGGAAGTTTGCCTTGGCGCGGCCATCGTTATTCCGATTTCGATTGGTTATTTCGGCATTGAGTGGGTGATTGAAGCCACCAAAACTGGTGGCCTTGGCCTCGGTTTCCGCACCCTGCCATACCTCTTCCAGCAATGGGGCCCGACGCTGGCAGTCATCAGCGGACTTTTCTGGTTTGGCTTGCTTTTCTTTGCCGGCATTACCTCCTCGCTGGCGATGGGAACACCCTGCATGGGCTTTTTGCAGGACGAATTTAAGATGAGCCGTCAAAAAAGTGCCTGGACGTTTGGCGCTGCAATTTTCATTTTAGGCTTGCCTACGGTACTGTTTTTCAAATACGGCGTTTTTGATGAGTACGATTACTGGGCGGGTACCATTTCCTTAGTCGTCTTTGCCTTGCTCGAGATTATCCTATTTGCGTGGATATTCGGCATGGAAAAAGGCTGGAAGGAAATCACCTCGCACGCCGACATCAAAGTGCCTTCTATTTTTAAATTTATCATCAAGTGGGTGACACCAACCCTGTTGTTGTTTGTATTTGTCGGCGCGTTTTTCAAACCGGTTGACAACGACTGGAATGCCGTATTCCAGGGTTCCTGGGTGTTAGACGACGGTTCGGTAATCAACACCATCCTGAATTCGGGGTTGCACAAGAAGATCGCTTCTACCACAGATCCTGCACAATTAGAAGAGTTGAATAAACAACTGACATTCATTAACTGGTCTCGTTTGTTGCTCGTAGCTACTTTTGCCGGCATTGCGGCTTTGGTTTATGTTGCTTACCGCAAACGGGTTAAAGAAGGAAGATGGGCATGAACACACAAGCATTAATTACCATGATTGTGACCAACCTGATTGTGATCGGGTTTACGGCTTTCTTTTTCTGGAAAGTGCTGAAAACGCCACACGTAGAGCACTCAGACGAGGCAGAGTAAAGCGTGAGGTAGAAGAAGCAAGGGGCAAGGAGCAAATAGGCAATAATTTCGTGTAGGCCGATGTTTTCGTATTCCAAATAAGATGAATTATGAAAACATTGATCTCACGAAACAAAATTGCCTTTTGTTTTTTGCCCTTTGTTTAGAGCTTGTTCGGGAATTCGTCAATCGGCTGTAGGTGGAAAATTTTATTTTATACTTCGTTAGATTTTTTCGCCGTAGCTGCCTGCTACGTCTGCAAAATCCGCCTTGTCTAAAACAAAATTTTCTCACCTTCGCTCGATCACGAAATCCCGAACAAGCTCTTACCTGCCCCTTATTACAAAATAGAATCCTGCAAAAAATCAAACTTCTCCGGGTAGTCGGTCGTAAAATGCAGGCCCCGGCTTTCATGGCGCATACTCGCCGATCGGGTAATGAGGTAGGCAATGGTGATGAGGTTGCGCAATTCGCACAATTGGGGCGAAATGGTAGTGGCGCTGTAAAGGTCTTCCGTTTCTTTATAAAGCAGCCAAAGCCGGTCGGTAGCGCGCTGCAGGCGCACATTGGAGCGCACAATGCCCACATAACTGCTCATAATTTCCTTTAATTCTTTCAAACTCTGCGTAATCAACACCATTTCTTTAGGATCGGTGGTGCCACCTGCATTCCAGTCCGGAATTCCGGTTTTCAACGCAACGCCATCTATTTTTTCCAGCACATCGAGCTGGATGCGGTCAGCAAAAACCATAGCTTCAAGTAAAGAATTGGATGCCAGCCGGTTGGCACCATGCAAGCCCGTACAGGTGCACTCGCCTACCGCGTAGAGGTGGCGTATGGTGCTGCGTCCGGCCAGATCCACCCGAATGCCGCCGCACATGTAATGACAGGCGGGTACAACCGGGATCATGTCTTTCATCGGGTCAATGCCAATGCTGATGCATTTTTCATAAATGGTGGGAAAGTGGGCCAGAAAAGCTTCTTTGTCTAAATGGCGGCAATCCAGAAACATGCACTCTTCCCCGCTGATTTTCATTTCGTTGTCAATCGCACGAGCCACAATATCGCGCGGTGCCAGTGACAGGCGCTCATCGTATTTGTGCATGAACTCCTTCCCGTCCCGGTTTTTAAGGATGCCCCCAAAGCCACGCACCGCTTCCGAAATCAGAAACGATGGGTTATCGCCCGCAGGATTGTAAAGTGATGTAGGGTGAAACTGCACAAATTCCATGTTCTCCACATGCCCTTTGGCACGGTACACCATAGAGATGCCGTCGCCACTGGCAATGACAGGATTCGTTGTACTTCGGTAAACCTGGCCCGCGCCCCCGGTAGCAACCACCGTAATTTTGGAGAGAAAAGTTTCGATCACCCCGCTTTCTTTGTTCAAAGCATAAGCGCCGTAACACTCAATGGCGGGTGTCAGACGCGTAACATTGTAGCCGAGATGGTGCTGGGTAATGAGGTCCACCACAAAATAATGCTCCAGCAAGTGGATATTGGAAAGGGTCTCCGATTTGGCAATCAGTGCGCGCTGGATTTCCCAGCCCGTCAGGTCTTTGTAGTGAAGGATGCGGTTTTCGCTGTGTCCGCCTTCGCGCCCGAGGTCGTAAGATTCGCTTTTGTTTTTGTCGAAACGCGTGCCCCAGTCAATGATTTCACGCACCCGCTCCGGGCCTTCTTTCACGACAATTTCCACAGCCTCCCGGTTGCACAGGCCATCGCCGGCATCAAGCGTGTCTTCGATGTGCTTGTCGAAGGAATCTTTTGCTTCGTCCCAAACAGCCGCCACGCCGCCCTGGGCATAACGCGTATTGCTTTCGTTTTCAACGGTTTTGGTTAGTACCGTTATGTTGAGGTCAGGGCGCTTTTCGGCAATTTTAATCGCCGTGGTCAGTCCGCCGATCCCGGCGCCGAGGATGAGGATATCCGTTTCGACCATTTTTAAGATGTTAGACATTAGATATTAGATGTTAGACGCGGCTATCGGACCTATTTAACGTCCTTCCAGTATGGTGTCTGTTCTTTAGTGTTCGAGAGCAAGGCATGTGAAAGCCCCGAAAATGGGCGTTTATTCGCATAAATGACTGTTTTCGGGGCTGAACATAACGCAGCCATCGAGGTATAAAGACAGACACACACCTAACGCTTGGTGGCAAAAAAGTGTTTTAACAAAACACTGCACGGTTCAGAAAGGATGCCGAATTCCGTCCGGGTTTTGGGGTGCAGCACCCCTTTGCCAAAGCGCATAAAACCCCGTTTGTCATCCGGGGCGCCGTACACCAACCGGCCCAACTGCGCCCAGTATAGCGCGCCGGCGCACATGGCACAGGGCTCCAGGGTAACGTACAGCGTGCAGTCGTCCAAATATTTGCTGTTGAGGTAATTGGCGGCAGCAGTAATGGCAATGATTTCTGCGTGCGCTGTGATGTCGTTCAGTTGCTCCGTCTGGTTGTGCCCGCGTGCAATGATCTGGTTTTGGCAAACAACCACAGCGCCCACCGGCACTTCTCCTTCGTCGAAGGCAATTTGGGCTTCGCGGAGGGCTTGTTGCATGAAATGAGCGTCGGAATGGATGGTGAGCATGGGTGGTAGTTTTAAGATGGACTCCGTCTGACGGATAGTCCGGGTATCGGGTTGCGCTTCATATTACAAACCAATATGCTGGGGGTGAGCCACTTCAACTTTCGTTCAATATTGGAAGTAAGCGTGTTTCTGGCTACACTCCTACGTTTGGCCATATAGTCAGGGCCTTCATCTTCTTCCATCCAAAGGACAATACGGACTTTTTGTTTGGGTGTATTGAGGACTTGTGCAAAAGCAGTCCAGGTTTCCAAAAGATTGGTAGAATTCCTTGCTCCACCAATGATGCCTGCAACTGTGTCTTTTACTTTGTGATGAACTACTTCATCCAAAGCAGGAATTTTTTCTTTGCTTTCTATTCGGTATGTTTTATAGTCTTTAACCTCGACGAACCAAAGGGCTTGGTCGCCTGAAATCCCCAAAAAATCAACGCCTTTTGTATTCGGCGTAAGAGCAATTTTTTTGTAGTCTTCCGTTTCGTCATACTTAACAGTCTGCTTCCAACTCCTTTCGTCAAATACAAATACCAGATTGCCTTCTTGCCACTCCATCACTTCAGGTTTTCCTGGAACAAGGTTAATTCTTTTTCATGCAAAGCTGCATATTCATCCAAAATCACGTTATGCTGTAAGTCCGCCAACGTATCGCCTTCTTCAATTTTTGTGCCGTTCGGCGTTTTGAAAAATGAGAAAAAGCGGATTCCCGGATTGTCTTCCTGCGGATACTCGGCATCAAGTGAAAGCAAGTGGATCAGTAAATAATCATGCGTGGCAATAAACAACTGGCAACCAGCTTTGGCAAGTGTCTTTAATACTTTTGCCACCACCGAAATGTAGCGAGGATTCAGGTTGGCTTCCGGTTCGTCCCAAAAAACGATGGTATCTTTGGTGAGCGAGCCGTTGAGGATGAGGTACATGAGTTGACCGAGCTTGTTGATGCCAGAGGCAACAACGCGAGGCTCTAAAGTTAAATTCTCATTGTAAAACTTGAAGTAAAATCGGCCATTTTCATCTTGATAAACTTCAGCTTGGATGGTCTCTTTCATTTCACTTACAAATGCCTCTGCTTCTTCTAGGTAAGGCGATTTTAATTTTGCTCCATTTAGCGCAACGGCAAGATCGTAATAAACTCGATCAAACCCGTTTTCCTGGCGCGAGTAAATATTAATAAAACCCCTTTGCCAGCTTAGCATTTCCTGATGAGGAAGGTATAATGAATTCTTCATCGCCGTTGGTTGAGGAAACTGTAACGACATAAACGGCTCTCCTTCAGTCCTACGAATCTTAAACTCCGCGGGTCCTGAATTAAACATATTCATGATCATGTAACCATCTTGTGTATCATCATGAAGTAAGTTAATGCCCTCACTTGCGCCTATATAATCAGAAATATATTTAACTCCTTCCATATTTAAGGAGGTATTTTCTTTCGGGGTAAGATTGCCATTGTTAGTAAAAGCATATAAAGCCTTTAATACATGAGTCTTTCCCGTGCCATTCTCTCCAATAAATATATTGATACCTTTAGAAAATTTTCTAAACAGGCCAACTTCAAAGCAGGTGAAGTTTCCGATTTGAAGTTTTTCTATTTTGTGGTTTGCCTTAACCATAGCTTATTTCGTTTATTTCAAATGATATGGTTACAAATATAAGCCCTTTTGATCAATCTCCTTACCCCTATCTACCAACCGTTTCAAAAGCAATTCCATGCCTATAACTTCCTTCGTATAGCCATTAGGAACGATTGCAATGCTGGTAATTACAAAGACTTATTTCCAAATTTGCTTCTATACTTGGAAATAAGTACATAAAAAGACCACTTATTTCCAAATATAAACCCATTTGTTAAAATTCATAAAACAAAATGTGTGTAATAAAAATAAAACAAAAAATGTTTTATTTTTGCGTCCGACTATTCACAAACAAAAAATCACACCAATGGCACAAATTCACCCGTACCTGAACTTCAACGGCAACACAGAAGAAGCCTTCAATTTTTACAAATCCGTTTTTGGCGGCGAGTTCAAAATGATCCAGCGTTTTGCAGACATCCCCGGCGGCGACCAGATGCCGGAAGCCGACCGCAACAAGATCATGCACATCTGCCTGCCCATCGGCCATACCGACCTGATGGCTACCGACGCCCTCGAATCGCAGGGGCATCAAGTTGTGGAAGGCAACAATGTTTCGCTGTCCATCAACACCGATACCAAAGAAGAAGCCGACCACCTGTTCAACGCCCTTTCTGCCGGTGGCGTGGTGGAAATGGCCATCCAGGATACGTTCTGGGGCGCTTATTTTGGCATGTTTGCCGATCGGTTCGGCATCCGCTGGATGGTGAATTACGATTATCCGCAATAAGGTTCCGTCGTAGTGATCAGGAATCGGCATCCCGGTGTGGCGCTGGTTGCACCGGGATGTTGTCAATGTTTTTGGTAGCATCGTCTTTTGTTCCATGACAACAAATAGGCCCTGGTCTTGTTTTCCAGAAAATTAAAAGGTCCCGCAGCCCACATGGCGGTGTTAAAAACAAGGACATTAATCACTTACCAGCAAGATGAGTTGGTACGGACATTCGGTTGTCCTCCTGCGCATGAACGGCAAGACCCTGCTGATAGACCCCATGCTCGGACCTGATTGCACGCCCATTGCACCCTTTCCAACCAAAAGATTTTCAAAAAATACGCTGCAATTCATTGATGAGTTTCCTGAAATTGACCTGCTGCTCCTGACACACGACCACTATGACCACTTAGACTATGTGAGCATTCAAGAACTCAAAGCAAAAACCAAAAAGTATTTTGTGGCAAAGGGCGTTAAAAGGCATTTGCTGAGCTGGGGCGTTGACGGTGCGCTCATTACGGAGTTTGACTGGTGGGACAAGCGTAGTTTCGAGGGCATACAGATCACTTTTACGCCCACACGGCATTTTTCGGGTCGCGGATTAAGCGACCGGTTCAAGTCGCTTTGGGGAGGCTGGGCTTTCCAATCGAAAGTAGCAAACGTCTGGTTTAGCGGAGACGGTGGCTATGGCCGGCACTTCAAAGAAATCGGCGATCAACTCGGCCCTTTTGATTTTGCCTTTATGGAATGCGGGCAATATTGCGAAGATTGGGCGTTGCTGCACCTGTTCCCCGACGAAAGCGTTACGGCCGCCATTGATGCGAAAGTGAACAAAGCCATGCCTGTACATTGGGCCGGGTTTGCTTTATCGTATCAACACGACTGGTATGAACCGGCAGCACAATTTGTAAAAGCCGCCATCCACCAATCGCTGGCTTATACCCTGCCGGAACTGGGGAAAGTGACGGACCTGTCGAGTGCGGAAACGAAGCATTGGTGGGATACCTACATTACACAATAGGAAATGGCACCCCGGTTACCTGTTCGCACCATTCAAGAAACTGTTCCTGTAAAAGAACATCGCCGGCCGCCGGCAAATAGCGCGCTGCTTTTTTGTGAAAAAAATAGCGGCCGCTTACTTTGACCTGATCGTCCTGACTCGCTGCAAGCCAGACCTGCGTCTGAAAACCTTTCTCCAAATCGTCAGGCGCGCCGGCGCCACCCATTTTGGTCGGCACCCAGCCGGGATCAACGGCATTGGCATACACATCCGGCCATTTGCGGGCTACGGCCATCGACAGCAGCAACACATGCAGTTTGGAATCGGAATAACTGACGCTGCCCTTTTCAAACACAGCGCGCTTCAACTCCGGATCGCCCGACAGGTGCATGTCGGAGCCAAGATAGATCAATCGCCCGGGCCTGTTCATGAGGCAGGTGAGCAGGTACGGCGCCAGGGTGTTTACTGCAAAAATCACGTTGCCTGGTGCCCGATAGACACCGGCATTGTGGATCACAGCATCAAACGTACCCAGGGCGTTGGCTTCAGCAGCCAGCCTTTTGGTGGCTTCCACATCTGACAGGTCGGCAATGAGTACCTCCGCCGCGCCGGGGACGCCGCTCAGGGCCTCCTTCGCCCGGTCTTTGTTGCGGGCATGAAGCACCACCCGATGGCCCTGTCTGGCCAGTTCCTTTGCTGCCATTTGCCCAAGTCCGTCGGCGGAGCCGGTGATGAAGATGTTTGCCATGCGTGGGTTGATTTTGTTGCTGGTATGGGGTTGTGCAGCTGCTTTTCTGTTGACGTTGGGTGCGTTTTTAGCAAGATTTTTACGCGGCCACCCCGCCATTGTAACGCCGTCTGAAAAAATCAAACAACAGCTCCGTTTTCTGTTCGATGTCTCTGTCTTCAAAGGTGGGGTAAGGCAGTTTGTCAAACAGTAGGTTATTGATGGCCACCCGCACAGCGGATTTCGTCTGCTCCTTCTCAAACCAATTGACCACCCGAAACTCGTTTTCTTTCAGGCGTTCCAAAAGTTGTTTGGCGATTACCTTCAATTCGGCCTTTTCCTTGTCGCTCACTTTCTTGTCCCGGCTTAACATGTCCAGCACCGCCAATTCTTCCTCGTTCAGGTCTTCCCGGACTGCCCGTTTTTCTTCCTCGTTCAAATCCCCGTACAATTCGGCCAATTTGTCGAAGGTCTCCTTGATGGCTGCGTAGTCCTTGCCCGTGTTGTATTCCTCTATGATGCGTTGGTAACGTTCATAGTAATCTACCCGGAAAGGGTTTTCATGGAGCATCCGTTCCAGCTTGTCGGCTATCTTGTCCTTTAGCGATTGGGTGGCAACGGCTTGGGTGGCACCCAATTTCAGAAACTCCTTTTCAATGCGCTCAAAGTCCAACCCGCTCAAATCAATCTTATGGCCGAAGCCCTCAACGGGTTCTAAGGCGATGTTCAGGCTTTCAATGGACTTGTCCACGACTTCCTGAACCTGGCGGACAATGGCGGAGATGTCCGATTCTTCTTCGTTTCGGTAAATGACGGCATAAATGGCGTTGATGGCGTCCCGCTGTGGTTGGTAGGCATAAATGCTGGTATCGGGAAACAGCGACTTGAATTTTTTAAAAACCTCCCTTGCCAGTACCCCGAACTTGTTCCGGCTTTCGTCGTTGAGGCAAACGGCGTTTACCCCAAGTTCGATGGCCTTGATTTTCCAAACCCCTTCAGCATTGATAGCTGTGTCCAAATCATAGTCCACATCGTCCTGCAAAAATTCGACCGTGGCGGCAATGGCTTCTTTTAAGTCTTCCTCCAATTCTTCCAATGGCCTAACAGGTGCTTCGATTTCGCCGCCCGGCTCAGTGTTCCCGCCTTTGTCGCCACCAATGGCATAAATGGCCAATGCCTCCAAAAGGGCTTTGTAGGTCTCAATATAGTCAACAATCAGGCCGTTGTTCTTCCATTCGTCGTGCACCCGGTTTGCCCTTGCAATGGTCTGCATTAGGGTATGAGATTTCATGGGCTTATCCAGGTACAGGGTGGAAAGGCTTTTCACATCGAAACCCGTCAACCACATGGCACAAACGATGACGAAGCGAAAAGGGTGGTCATCGTCCTTGAATTCAGTTTCGAGGTCTCGTTCGTTCATCTTTAGGCGGTGGGGTTCTATGTCCAAGCCCCAAGCCGTGAAACGTTGAATTTCGTTTTGTTCATGGCTTACCACCACGGCCATTTCTGTCTCCTCCGACCACTTTAGCGCCTTGGCTTGCGTCAATGCCTCCTGGTCATCTGTCAGCCGTTCGATTTCCTTTTTGCGCCTTGCGATGTACTTGGCTTGCTCCTCGCTGATGTAGTCGAACATCTTTACTGCCGTAACCTTGTCCACTGCCACAAACATGGCCTTGCCTTTGTAGCCCCGGTTGTTGAAATGTTCCACCACGTCCCTGGCGATGGAGCGCAAACGTTTTTCAGCCGTCAAAATGGGGTAGTCCTTGGCAAAGAGGCGCTTTAGCTTTTCGGTTTGGTCTTCGTCCAGTTCGGCGGCTTCTATGGCCGTCCTTATTTCGTCGTTGATTTTCGGGTTGTCGAGGCGCAATTTTTCGCCCCTGTTCTCATAGTACAACGGCACGGTTGCACCGTCTTCGATGCTGCGTTTAAAGTCGTAAACGGAAACATAATCGCCGAAAATTCGGCGGGTGAGTTCGTCATCCTTGAAAAGCGGCGTCCCGGTGAAGCCGATGAAAGAGGCGTTGGGCAACGCCTTGCGCATGTTCAGTGCCAAAGTTCCGCCCTGCGTCCGGTGGGCTTCGTCGCTGATCACGATGATGTTTTCCCGCTCCGTTACCGTCCCGTCAAAATTGAACTTGTGTATCAGGCTGAAAACATATTTTTCATCAGTCCCCAAAATCTCCTTCAAATCCTTGCCGCTTGCGGCCTTGGCTTTCTTGTTCGTCACCGCACCCACACCGGCAAAGGTTCCGTAAATCTGCGTATTGAGTTCCACCCTGTCCGTGACCAAAACGAAGGTATAAGCCCCGCCAAACTGCCTTTGTATCTTTTGGCAAAGGAACACCATAGAATAGGATTTTCCGCTGCCCTGGGTGTGCCAGAACACGCCGAGGCGTTGTGCTTCCTCTTTGGTGATTTCTCCGTTTTTGCGCCGTTTCAACTGGTTCTCAAAATGGTCAACCGCCTTGTTCACGCCAATGAACTGGTGGTTTCGGGCAATGAGTTTCACCATTTTGCCCACAGAGTTG
Source organism: Saprospiraceae bacterium (assembly GCA_013361075.1). GTDB lineage: Bacteria > Bacteroidota > Bacteroidia > Chitinophagales > Saprospiraceae > JABWAJ01. The sequence continues at coordinate 12,684 of JABWAJ010000078.1, forward strand.
TCAAACAGGATGAAGTTTTCGAAAAGGTCGAGGAGGCGGCTTTTTTCACAAACCCCTTTCAGGATGGTGTCGAGGCTTACTACACCTTCTTCGTTTTCCCGGATGCGCTTCCACTCGTGAAAATGCTCAAATTTGGAAGTGAGCGAACCGATTTTGCTTTCAAAACCATTGCTCAGGATGATGACGGCATTGCAATGGAACAGGTGAGGAATGGTGTCTTTGTAGTCGGTCAGGTTTTCTTCATACGCCACTTTGAGCTTGCGGTGGTGGGCTTTCAGTTCGATGAAAACCAGGGGGACGCCGTTCACAAAGCAGATGATGTCGGGGCGTTTGCGCCGCTTCGACTTGCCTTCTATCCACATTTGCTGAACGGCCAGAAAGGCGTTCTTTTCGGGTTCGTCAAAATTAAAAACCCGGATGCGCCTGCCTTCTACCCGCTCGCCTTTTTCGGTGAGGTAGTCCACCGGGATGCCTTCTTTGAGTTGTCCGTATTTTTCGTAGTTGAGGTCGGGCAGGGTCCTGGAGGCGTTGTCGCTGCTGATTGCTTCAAAGGCAGCCAGGTAAGCCGCTTCGGGCAGGCCGGGGTTCAGCACCCGCACCGCTGCCAAAAAACGTTCTTTCAACACTACGTCCGCCTCCGATGCCCGGCCTAAGGTACCATTCACTCCAAAAGTTTCACCCCGGTACACATTGGCCGTTTGCCAGCCCATTTCCTTAAAAATGGCAATGGCGGTCTTTTCGATGAAATTGTCTTCGGAGTAGGCGTTAGGCATTAGTTATTTGAATGGTTATGAATTGCTAAAGTAATTTTCAATTTCTAAAAATACGTCCTTAATATTTCCAAAAACGCATAATTGTTGCGTCTTTTTCAAAAATATGTTTGCGACAGCTTCCTCAAACTCCTCAGTCTCTGCGTTAAAATTAAAGTCAAGATGAAGGTGATGGCCTTCAATGGCCGCAAAAAAGTAAATACCCGGCCCTCGTACAGCTTGCACCGCATCTGGTAGCGCGCTTATTGATTATACGGAATTAACGCCAAATGTTGCGTTTGGTCACGTTTCCAGCAATCCAATATTTTTGAAATAATTAGCAAGGAACGGCCAACAGGTTGCTCTTTACTGCAAAGACCAAATCCTATTTACCCCCGTCTTCCATGTTTTTCCCGCCGCCTGGAATCGAAATGATCTCCCCGCCCAACGCCACTTCCAACTCGGCAATCGTTCGCAAACTGAGGCCATTCTCTTCGCTGATTGCTAATGCTGCCTTTCCCGATTTGTCGGCAAGGTCTTTTTCCGTGTAGCCCCTTTCCTCCATCAACTCATAAATCCGGTCTATGATGTCGGTGTACTTCCCGACAAAAAATCGGGTATGTTCGGGCACTTGTTCCAAAACGTCCTGAAAAAGTTTGTTTCGCATGGCTTCCATCATTTTAGAGGCAAACGATTTATGACACGGAAAAATTCACTTTAAGGAACTGTTCACACCTCCAGGGCCCCGCTCATCAACCTTGGCAACAACAAATCCCGCCCCTCTTTCAACCGTTGGTTTTGCTTGTGAAGTGTTTCAATTTGTTTGTGAAAATTGCCAACAACGTTTTCAAAGTGTTCAACAATTTCCTTTGCAGGGATATTGAAGTCCATGTCCATAATGTAGCTTTTATTGGCATGGGGAATTGCCGCCCCGGTGTTTTTGCTTCTTATTTCGGTTTCTCTGTACTTGAAAAAATGAAACGAATAGGAAGGCCCAACCTTTTCATTTTTCACCCTGAAAAGTCCAACTGTTGAACCTAAAAGCCCATCAATTGCTCTGAAAACTATACCACTTCTTGACCCATCCATCAACATTACTATTTCCCCCTCGAAACACTCTGGCATTGAATCATCTTCGGTAAATCTTTGGGTTTTTCTTTCAAGAACATCAACCAACAAAAAAGGCTTTCTTCCCGGCATCCATTCCTCAAATTCAGTGCTTGGCTTTCTTCCTTTTATCACTTTGAAAACCTCGGAAACTTTACTTTTCTCCCACCCCTCCGGCAATCCATCCACCATCCGTACCGCCTCCCAACCCGGAAATCGGAAGTTCACAAACCATTCCCGGTACAGGTGTTGCGCCGCTTCCTCCAATAGCTTGATGCGCTTCATATTGTTCTCGATCAGGTCATCGTAAGCGGAGAGGATGGAGGCGATTTTTTGTTGGATGGGTAGGGGGGGGAGTTCTCCTAATTCTAAAGCTGACTTGTCCTGAAATAGGTTGACAGGAAATGTCAACAAAAAACAGGACAAAGATGAAAGAAGTAAAGCGTTATTCGGATCATTTCAAAAGGCGTGTTG
>JABWAJ010000079.1 GCA_013361075.1 Saprospiraceae bacterium
ACCACATCTATATCGTTTACATTCTCTACCTCTTCCAGCGCATCGTACCCGTTGGTTACGGTGATGACTTCATACCCTTTTTTTTCCAGAAACATCAGTTGGGGTTTCAACAGATCAATCTCGTCGTCTGCCCACAGGATTTTGATTTTGTCCATTCGTTATCGGCGATTTTTGTATGATGGTTTTCCTGACCACATAGGTACACAGAAATTTTCACATGGGCCATATGGCCTTACACGGAGACTTTAAAACTACAAAACAACAGGTGATTATTGCTAAAACGGGGCTTTAATTTTAACAAATTGTCAAATGTCAATAAGTAAGGCGGTACTGTGGCTTCGTGCCACGGTACCGCCTTGCAGTAGCAGAACCGATTTAGTCAACAGACCCTAATTGCAACCCATTTGGGCTTTTGATACATAGTCGTTGTTCGGGAAACACAGTCCGGACATTATTTGTTCGGGCACATAGCGCTGTAAATTGGGGTCTCTCAACCCATCACGGATAAACGCAACAAGGTCTTTTTTTTCTTCAGCGGTCAAGCCAAGCGGATGGAAAAAAGGAGAAATCTGGCTGGCAGGTACCCTTGGGTTTTCAGGCACCCCATTGTTGAAATATTCGATTACTTCCTCCAGTGTTTCCTTGCTGCTGCCGTGGAAATACGGGCCGGAATCGCCCAGGTTGTAAAGTTGCGGCACCCGGAATTTGTACAAGTCCTCAGGATTCCCGGTGAACCCGCCGCGGCCCAGGTTCCGCAAGTCTGCCAAAGATGTTTTCAATCCGCCGTTCTCAAACAAGTCTTCGACACCCAATGCCTGAAAAACAACAGAGCCAAGGTTGGGTTCGTTGTGGCAGCGGTTGCAACCTGCTTTTCCAAAAAATACAATGGCACCGCGTTTTTGATCGTCGCTCATCGCTTCCCGGTCTCCTTTTAGCCACCGCTGAAATGGCGCTTCAGTGGTCAGCAATGAACGCAGGTAGGCAGAAATGGCAAAACTGGCTGTTTTCCGGGTGTAGCGTTCTTCAACAGGGACATCCGGGAATGCCGCGTCGAAGAATGGTTTGTAGCCATTGGCTTCCACCAGTTCCGGGGTATATAAGAGGCGGTGTACTTTAAGGCCTTCAATGTTCTGACCTTCCAGTGCACCCAATTGTTGATGGTTAATTGCTGTACCCGGATCGGCTACCCCCCAGCGGGCTTCTGTGCCTACATTGACCCCGCCTGAGCCAAAAGACCCGTTCCACATGGTATTGCTGACAAATGCTACGTTCAGTACACTCAAAGGCCGGGCACCCTGCGCGTCAATTTCGCTGGCTACATAATCTGAAGACATCATACGGCTTTCTCCATTAAGCCCAAATCCCAATCCGCCGTCAGCAATGCCCTGCAAACGCCCCGGGCGGAATCCGGCAGACGGAATATGACAGGAGCCGCAGGAAAAAGTCTTAAGGTTCTGTGGGTGCATGGCTTCAACCCCAAAACCAGGCTCGAAGAATAACATTTTTCCCAGGTTTATTTTGCTGGCCGTCAGCGGATTCACAGGCGATTGTGGAATATTGGCAAAATCATCACTGTCAGGCAGGCGGTATTGCTCCAGGTCTCCGATGAGTTGCGTCATTTCAAGATCGAGCGTACCAAAAGGCTCATGCGTGCAGGCAAACCCAATGGCAAGCATGGTGATAAAAATCAAGTACGTTTTGCGCATAATCATGTCGTTTTTAGTTGTTTAATAAATGTCGTGTGTGTGAAATCAATACTGGGGTTACGTTTTTCTGTGTGATAGGTTACGCGCCTTTATCCCGTTCAGTAAATTTGTAATTCGTCTAAATAACAATTTGATTACGTGTGACTTAGGCATTGCAGATAAAAGATGGCACTAAAACAACAAAAGCCACCCCAAAAAAATGAGGTGGCTCTTGTGTTTGGCCCGATTTGCCTTTGTGTTATTCAGAAACGTATTCTTCTATCGATCGTTCCTTTCGTGGGGCACGGGTTCTGCCAAGCAGATTCGACAAGCCTTTGCGGAAGCTTTCATAAGCATACAGCATACAAGGCACCACCAGCAAAGTGAGGAAAGTGGCCACAATAAGGCCAAAAATCATGGTCCAGGCCAATGGCCCCCAGAATGCCACGTTGTCGCCGCCGAGGTAAAAATGGGCATGACCGGTAGTCAGCAAGCTGGAAAAGCTCATGTTCAGACCGATGGCTAATGGCACCAAACCTGCAATAGAACAGATGGCTGTCAGGAAAACTGGTGTGATCCTGGTGGTGCCGGCTTCGATGATGGCTTCCTTGAATGGGACGCCACGCTGTTGCAACACATCCGCGAACTCGAGCAACAGGATCCCGTTTCGGATCACAATCCCGGATAGGGCAAAAATCCCGACACCGGTCATGATGATGGACATGGTCATGCCGGTGATGGCGTGCCCGAGGAAAACCCCAATCAAACTAAACAAAACGGTGGAGAAAATGATGAAGGGTTTCGAGCCGCTGTTGAATTGCGTCACCATGATCAGGAACATCAGGGCCAGCGCTCCAAGGAATGCCGAGCCAAGGAATCCGGTTGTTTCTGCCTGGTCTTCCTGCTCGCCCGTCATGCGCACATCGTAGCCTTCCGGCAAATCGAGGGTGGAAATAACCTGGTTGATCTGGCCCACAATTTCGTTGGCGTTATAGCCGCTCAGCACGTTCGAACCCAGTGTCACTACCCGGCGGAAGCCTTTGCGGTTGATCCCGGTAAAGGTGGTGGTGTATTCGATCGTGGCGTAAGCTGAAATCGGCACTTGCTTGAACATCCCCGAACCCATGTCCATAAAAGCAATTTCCATATTCATCAGGTCTTCCAGGCGGTCACGGTAAACCGGATCGAGGCGCACCATGATGGGGGTGTCTTCGTCTTCTTCAGCGTCGCGGAATTTGGAAGCTTCCGAGCCAAAAAGGGCTTTGCGGATGTCCAATACAATCTGGGCGCTGCTCAAACCATCGGCCTGCGCCTTGGGTACATCAACATTAATGAGGATTTCCGGCTTATTGCGGACGAGGTCAGAACGCAAATCTTCAATCCCTTCGATACCAGCCTGGGCAATTTTATTGATGACTTCAGTTTGAATCCCGGCCATGATTTCATAATCATCGCCGCCAATTTCAATGGTAATGGGTTTGCCTACGGGCGGGCCGCTGGGTTCTTTTTCTACAGAAATTTCCGCACCGGGAATCCCTTTAATGTTTTCCCGGATTTTATTCAGGGTTTCGGCTGTATTGAAATCGCCACGCTTTTCAAAGGGAACGAAAGCTACCGCTACCTTACTTTTGTGCGGCGTGACGACGCGATCCGGGTCCATAGGATCGCCTGCTCCAATGCCGACGTTGGTAATGACCGATTTCACATAGGGATTGTCCTCGCCAATGACTTCGTATACCTTCTTTTCAATTAATTTGGTCAGCGAATCCGTCACTGATGCATCCGTTCCAACCGGCAATTTGCAATAAACGTAGGTGAAATTGGGTTGCCCTTCCGGGAAAAACTCAACTTTAGGATTGGAAGCTATAAAAAAGCCAATAGACAAAAATAACAATACCACTGTGCCAAAAATAGCCACATAAGGCATGCCCCTGCGGTAGATCAGGAAATGCAACATCTTTTGGTAACCGCGGATAAATGAGGGCCAGACTGTTGCCTGGAATCCTTCTGCAATAGGTTGAATGACAAAAATATAAACCGGGACTGATGCTACTAAGACCATGGCTAAATTACCCATCAGCAGGCTGCCTGCCAAATAGGAAAACAGGGCAAAAACACCAAAAATAGCCATAGGCCGCAGCGTTCTCCGCAATTTCGATTTCCGCACTGCATCTTCCCGTTTCATCGTATCTACAGCAAAGACCGGGTTCATGATGAAGGCCACGAACAGAGACGCAAACAGGGTAATGATCAGCGTCATCGGCAGGAACTTCATGAACTTACCGGCGATGCCCGGCCAGAAAAGCAACGGGAAAAACGGAGCGATGGTGGTCAGTGTACCTGCCAATACGGGAGCAAATACCTCGCCCGCTGCTGCTTTGGCTGCCGTTCGGATGTCGATGGCCGGATTCTGATGAAAAATCCGGTGTGTGTTTTCAATAACCACAATGGCGTCGTCCACAATGATCCCCAGTGCCAGCAGCAACGAGAACAAAACCATGATGTTCAGGGTAAAGCCCAGCGATGGCATGAACAGGAACGCCACCATGGTAGATAAGGGCACGGCCAAAGCCACAAAGAAGGCACTTTCCAGCCCCATGAAAAACAAGAGGATGAAAAACACAAACAAAAAGCCCAGAATCACAGTATTGATCAGGTCGTTAAGCTGTACCTTGGTTTGGTCGGCTGTATCGCCGGTGATGACGATGCCCGCACCGGGCGGTAATTTGGTACGTTGGTATTCATCCGTAATGGCTACAATTTTTTCTGAAGCTTCGATCAGGTTTTGCCCGGCGCGTTTGATGATGCTGAGGGTGATGACCGCTTTGCCGTCGAGGCGCGCATAATCCTGCTTTTCTTCAAACCCGTCGGTCACTGTCGCAATGTCTCTCAAAAAAGCAGTATTGCCGCGGAAAGAACGCACGAGGATGTTTTCAATGTCGCTTACGTTTTTGAACTCTCCAATGACCCTCAGGGTTCGCCGCAGTTCGTTGATGCGCAATTCTCCGGCTGAGATGTTTACGTTTTGGCCGGCGATGGCGTTTTCGATATCTGAGAAGGAGAAGCCTGACATTTGCATTTTGTACAAATCAATGTTCACCTGCACTTCGCGCTTTGGTGCTCCGATGACATCCACCCGGGTGATTTCTTTAAGCCCTTCGATTTTATCTTCGAGATCCTCTGCGTATTTATTCAATTGAGTAAGCGGCAGGTCTCCCACAATATTTACCTGCATGATGGGCTGCTCAGAAATGTCCACCTCCTGAATCTGGGGATCCTGATCAAGGTCGGTAGGCAGGTCATTTTTCGCCTTATCCACCGCGTCGCTTACTTTTTGTTTGGCTTCGGCAGTTTCAACATCGGTGTTGAATTCAACCGTTACCAAAGAAAGGTTGGGTACCGAACGACTCGTTACCCGCTTGATGCCGTTGATGGATTTGAGTTGGTTTTCAATGGGTTTGGTAATGAGCTTTTCAATGTCTTCAGGATTGGCGCCTTCCGGATAAATCGTGGACACGAAAATCGTCGGAATGACAATATCCGGATATTGCTCTTTCGGGATACTGATGAAAATGGAAAGCCCCGTCAGCGTGATGAGTATCGTGAAGATATACACGCTGGTTTTGTTGTTGATGGACCAACTTGTGGGCTTGAATTCTTTTATATGTTTTAGAAAATCCATGTGTATGTATTTTTACCCCCAACCCCGCTTCGACTGACGCTCAGCGTACACGAAGGGGGCTTTAGAGCCGTACTAATGAAAATGTTGGCGGCAGTTTCGTTGATCGTTGTTAGTTGATCGTTGTTAGTTGATCGTTGTTAGTTGATCGTTGTTAGTTAGCGTCGGGGTTGATAAAAATTGACATTCCCAACATCGTTTTTGCAATGCGTTCATTGATATTTAATTGCAAAGTCGTTACCCAACCAACAACCAACAACCAACAACCAACAACCAACAACCAACGAACAACCAACAACCAACCCATCCCCCCTTTGGGGTCAGGTGCTACAATGTCAGCAACTGCCCGTCTGTCACCGTCTGATAGCCCATCGAAATGATTTTTTCGCCGGCTGCAAGTCCTGATTTGATCTGGACCTTTCCGTTGTAAGACAACCCGGTCTCCACATAGCGTTTTTCAGCACGCGATTTTCCGTCTTTTTCCACTGCGATCAGAATGAATTTGCCTTTTTCATCCGCCTGAACGATGTTTTCCGACACGATGAGCGCATTGCTCAGATTCTGATCATTGATCGAAACCAGGGCGTACATATTGGGTTTGATGTTTGCTCTTGCAGGCAGTGCACATTCAACGGTAAAGGTTCTGGACAACTGGTTGATGGCTTTACTCACCAGAAGAATTCTGCTGTTGATGGTGTCTTTCGAATCGGGAAGAATGATTTTAACAGACAGCCCTTCGCGCACTTTTTCAGAATAAGAATCGGGTACTTTGGCTACAGCACGCAGGTCGGAGGTATTGACAATATTGACTACCGGCATGCCCGGTGCAACAGATTGCCCGGTTTTCAGGTAAACGGCATCAACCGTACCGCTTACAGGAGCAGTAATTCTGGCGAATTTGAATTGCTCTTTTACGGATGCCAATTGCTGAACCAGGGATTCGTAACCCGATTTGGCCTGGATGTACTGTATTTCACTGCCAATTTTTTGATCCCACAGTTTTTGCTGGCGTTCGTACACGGTTTTTGCCGTTTCTATGTTGATCTCCAGCTGGCGCATGGATTCCCGCATGGACGTAGCATCTACTTCAGCAATTAATTGTCCTTTCGACACTTGCTGCCCTTCCTGTACGTACACCTTTTTTAACTGACCCGGCATGCCGGCGTTGACGCTTTGACTTTGCTTGGCTTCTACATTTCCGCGCACCTCAATGAAGTGGGAGAAGGGAGAAGTCTTTAATGTTTCCAGCGCAACTGCTTTTGCAATTTCGCGTTGCTCGACGCCTTCGCTCATTTTTGCAATTTCAGCTTCCAGTTTTGCAATCTGGCTTTCCAACTCATTCTTTTGAGTCTGAATGGTAGCCAGTTGGGCTCTTTTAGAAGCAAGATCGTCTCCAACTTCGGAGGTGCATGCCGAAAAAACAAGGGCGATTATAGAAAACAGGATAGTCCTTTTCATAACGATGTTATAGTTGATTGTAAGTTTGATTGTAAATTGTGCGATTACGTCACCAACTCCCTCTTCGTGTACGCTGAGCGCCAGTCGGAGCAGAGCTGGAGGGCTGCCTACTTCACACCCAGCGCTTTTTCCAAATCCACTTTTGCATTGGCCAGATCGTACCAGGCATTCAGGAAATTGGCCTGTGCTGTGTAAACCTCACGTTCTGCATTGGTGACTTCGAAGCTGGAGCCTACGCCCTCGCGCCACTTGGTTTGTGTGGTGTTGAAAATACGCTCGGCCTGGTCAACCGTCTTTTGACGTGCTGCCAGCCGATCGCTTGCATTCCGGTAAGCAATGCGCGCAGATTCGACCTGAAAAGCCATTACCTGCTCAAAATCTTTGATTTGCAAACCAATTTTGTCGCGCTCGATGGTTGCTTTCTGGATTTTACTCCGACGATCAAAACCATCAAAAATCGGGACATTGACCTGCACGCCTACCAATGAGGTGCCGTTAAACCCTGCTTCATCGCTGTTGAATAATTTGTTGCGCTGCAACGCCTGGCTGTAGGAAGCAATGCCTATCACGGATGGAAAATAGGATTTCCGGAAGCGGTCAATGTTCAGTTGGCTGAGCAAGGAGGCTTTTTGAAGCACCTGGAATTCAACGCGGTTGTCGAGCAGGTAGGTGCCGCTCAGTGCCGGGTCAGCCACTTCCATGGTGATATCGGCGATTTTGTCAGTTAACTCGAGCGGCTGGGAGATCGGGTACTGCATCTGAAATTTCAGCAGGGCAATGGCCATTTGCTCCTGGCGTTGCAATACTTCCCGCTCGGTTTGCAGGTTGGTCAGCGACAACTCGAGGCGGTCAACATCCAGCAATTCGGCAAACCCGTTTTTGTATATTTCCCGGGTTTCTGCCAATAGCTTTTCCAAGTTGGTGATGTTTTTATTCACCAAAGCAGTGCCTTCGCGCGTGACCAAAACCGCCAGATATGCTTTCCGGATGTTGTAAGCTACTTCCTGCTCCGGTATGCCGATTTGCAGTTGTTTCATTTCCCGCAACCCTTTTATGGCTTTTAAGCCTACAAAATAGGCACCATCAAAGATGAGTGTACTGAAGTTGAGGCTTGCCGAAAGGCTGTTGGTAGTACCGAACCTGGCTGGAAACAAACCGCCATTGGATGGCGTCAGCTGATCTTCGGTGATCAGGTCATAATTCAGCAAAGTGTTTTCTACCGCCGGGGTAAGAAAGTCGGGAAGGAAAGAAACCGGCAGTTCAAGAAAATGCTGGTAATTGATGTTGCCCTCTAATTTGGGCATTCCAATTGCCTTGTATTCTTTGATTTCTGCTTCCGCATAAGGGATTTCCATGCGCGCGCTCCGAATAGAATTGTGGTTGGCTAAACCATATTCTACAGCCTGTTTCAGACTAAAGCTTTGAGATTGCGCGGTTTGCTGTGCTGCCAGCGGCGTCAATATGACGCAAATCAGCAGGGTGATCAGGTATATTTTCGTGCGCATAAATGATGAAATTATTATTGAATGAGTGCTTTGAAATATCATGGATGGTTGTTCTTTGTTCGTTCTCAAATCTTTACACTTCCCCCGTACACTTCCATCCCTTTCTCTGAGGCAATGCCCCGGATGTGGTAGTCGATGAATACCCTGTAGGCTTCTGAGGGGGTAAACGCATTGTCAATGACAGAGCCTTCTTCCACCAAAGCAGGAATAGCAGAGGTGAAGATCGCAGTAACAATGTCCGTTTGCAGATCGTTCCGGTAAAGGCCCTCTTCAATACCTCGTTCGATATTGGCTTTGATCATTGCCGCTACAAAATGCTTGCGGTGTTCTTCCATTAGTTCCCAGCTCCGGTGATAGTACTTCTGCAGGTCGTATAAAATGCTGGGCGGGGTTTGTTGCAGTTTTTCATGTACTTGCCTGCTGATGCGGAGCAACTCGTCAATGGCGTTTTCTGATTCAAGAGTAATGACTTTGGCCATTTTCTGCTCCTCGTGTACCCGCCGTTGAACAATGCGGTAGATGAGGTCCGACTTTTGGTCTATAAACTGGTAAAGGGTTTTTTTAGAAATGCCCATAAATCTGCACACATCATCCATCGTCGTGCTTTTCAGGCCGTTACGCATGAAATACTGTTCGCACTTCGACAATATCTGCTCCATTCCAAACATGCTTGCTTTTGCTTTTTGTTTGCTGAATAACAGCGGAAACTTTTCGAGGTTCAAAAGTTTCCTGATTTTCTTTCGTATTTTTTCATTTTCCGACGAACGGCAGGATTTGATGGATGAAAAGCAGGAGAGGGGTGTTAATGTTTTTGTAAAAATGAAAGAGGGCTTGACAGCTTCATTTTTTTTTGTGCAAATTGAACACGTTTAATTCAAACACTATTTCCAGACACAACATATTGAGGATCATTTTGATTGATGTTTACTTCAAAACATCAACAGCATTTTATTAGCCTTAAAAATTGTTGTCATGAAACAGATTACTTTTTTACTTGCACTCGCTTTCCTAAGCCTGACCTATTCAGCACAGGCCAAACTGATTTTATGCAAATGGGATCAGCAAAACGTTACGAATCCCCCAAGATGCTATGAAATCAACGCACTGCCTGTTGGACCAAACGGCACATTGACAGGTGCCTGTCGCCGGCACATGGTCTTTGTTCAGTCAGATAATTGGTGGTGTACTTGCGTAGATGATTGCCCACAGGCACTCATGGGTGGCAACTCAGACCCCGAAGTCGAAATCAAAGATGGCGTCCTTTTTCTGGATGGCATCAAAGCTGCTCAGATCGCCAATTTGCCTGAAAATGTAACAACGCTGGACGTCACCTATGCAAGCCCGATGGAATTCTTCAATATGGCCGAAACAGAGCCTGCTGATTGGGAATTAATTGGGAATCAATTATACATAGAGGGCATTTTTGTGGCTACCTTAGTCACGGATCCAGCCGAAGGTAATGGTGGACAATTACAAGTGCGCTCGGATGAATTTACGGTTAAACGGATCATTTTTCCGGAAGAAAATTATGCTGTTTTGGATGAAAGTATTAGGTTCCTGCTTTACCCGAATCCAGTTAAAGATGCAATCTTCCTGTCTTTCTTTGTTCAGAAAGAAGAAAAAACATCTATTGATCTTTACGATGGAACAGGGCGATTGGTCAAGCGGTTAGCTGAAAACGTGACCTTGTCTAAAGGCGAGAATCAATTAACTTTTGATCTCAGAAATATTGCCAGGGGTAATTATTACATCACTATTCAATCAAATGGAAAACAGATTTCAAAAAAGATAATCCTTAACTAATTGGATATTATTTGGTTTGAAACGCATCGTGAGCCATCCGGAAGTGAAATTCCAGATGGCTCCTGTTTTTTATTTAACACCTCTTTCAAAAAATAATCACAATTTTAAAATATCCACCTCACTTGTTCGTCTCCCCAATTGTATGGAGTCAAAAACAGCATCGGCAATACCGGACAACATCCCTGCAAAGGGCAGCAAAATCAGCGAGGTCTTCCGCGAAGAAAGCGGACGGCTGCTGTCTTTTGTGCGCCAGCGGGTATCGCGGCTGGAAGATGCGGAGGACATTGTGCAGGATGTTTTTTACGAGTTGTCTGAAATGGAGCGCCTGATGAAGCCGGTGGAGCAATTTGCTGCCTGGTTGTTTGCCGTGGCCCGAAACAAGATCACCGACCGATATCGGAAGAAAAAACCGGTTTTGATGGAAGAGCTGTCGGCCCCGGCTACAGATGCGTCAGAAGATGCTGCGGATTTGTACCTGATGGACAGCCTGTTAGCGCCGGACTTCAACGAGGCTGAAACTTCGCTTTTCCGGGAAGCGTTGCTGGAAGCCCTCGAAGAAGCCCTCGACACCCTGCCCGATGCCCAGCGCGATGTTTTTGTCTGGCACGAACTGGAAGGGGTTCCGTTTAAAACAATTGCCGAAAAAACCGGTGTGCCGGTAAATACCCTGCTGACGCGCAAACGCTATGCAGTGCTGCAACTGCGCGAACAACTCCGCGTAGTTTATGACGAATGGTTAAACGATTAACAATCAAAAAAATGAAAAAGGTAAGAGCTTTTAAATTCTTGAAATTTATGGTCTTCGGAGCTGTCTTTTTAGCAGCCGCAAGTTTTGTGACCATGTTGTTGTGGAACGCCCTGATGCCGGGTATTTTCGGATTGCCGGCACTTGATTTGGGGCAGGCCCTGGGGTTGATGGTCTTGTCGCGGTTGCTGACGGGCGGTTTCCGTCCCGGCGGCTGGGGCGGCGGGCCTCGCCACCACTATTGGAAGCAAAAAATGGCCGATCGCTGGGCGAACATGACGCCGGAAGAACGTGAACATTGGAAAAGCCAATGGGGTGGGCGTTGCAGAAAATTCCCCGAAGATGTGCACGCGCCAAAGGATACGCAGAATGATTTCGTATAAACCGTGGTTTGTACCGCCAATCTCCAGATCGGCGAAGCAGTAAAAATAAAATGCTGTAAATAAGGAGAAAGCGGTTTTCGGAATGATCCGGAACCGCTTTCGTTTTTTATTTCAAGGGTAATGCCTACTTTGTGATGGCAATTTTTGGTAAACGAACACAAAAAAATCAATGGAAAAGCGCACTCTGATGTACCTGCTATTTTTTGTAACGGCAATTCTGATTGGCGCTTGCAGAGAAGATGATGATTTCGGGTCGCTCACAGATAAAAAGAAGCTGGCAAAAGTATTTGTCAATGATACATTGACCCAGGAATTTATTTATGAAGGAGAAAAACTAATCTCACAACGACTTATCAGTATTACGATTAACCTTTTTGTTTAGTGAATTTTGAGATAGCTATTCCGGCGTCTTCTCAAACCACGGCTGCGCTTTTTCTAACTCCCCCGCCAACTGAAACAACAAGTCTTCCCGCCCAATATTCGCCGTAAACATACTTCCTATCGGCAGGTTGTCTTCGGTCCAATACAACGGTACGGACATGGAAGGTTGCCCGGTCATATTGGCCAGAGGCGTAAAGGGGATGAAGGCAAATACTTTTTCTGCCAGCTCGTCTACATTGGCGCGTAGTAAGCCTTTAAGGCCAAATGTACTGATGATGCGAATCAACAACCGCTCTTGTTTGGTCGGTTGCAGGGCGCCGGTCACGAAAGGTTTCATGGCGAGGGTAGGTGTCAGCAGCAGGTCGTAGTGTTCGTGAAATGCGGCAGCCCGACGGGCGATTTCATTCCAACGGAACTTGGCATGTGCAAAATCCATGGCGGAATATGCACGCCCCAACAGGTACAGCGCCCAGGTACTTTGCTCCACATCCGACGGCCTGGCTTTTCGGCCTAAGTGCCGTTCCATCTCCGCAACTGTACCGGCTGTTTCGCCAAAAACCATCATGAGGAAAATTTTGGTCAGGTCTTCTTTTTGGTAAGGCAAAGCAACTTCTTCTACTAAGTGACCCAGCGATTCCAGTAATTTTGCTGTCTGCTGCACAGCGGCGACGCATTCAGGATCTGTTTGCTGCCCGAGCGTATGTGTGGTAGCAAAGCCGATGCGCAGGCGGGGTGGTGTGGTTTGGACTTCCTCTGCATAAGGCCGTGCAGGCCGTTGGGTGAAGTACAAGTCTCCCGGCTCATTGCCCTGAATCAGATCCAGCAGGGCTGCACTGTCGCGCACCGTACGACTGACGCAGCCTTCCGAAACGGCACCACTCCAAAGCTCTCCGGCTACCGGCCCAAGGCTGATCCGGCCGCGACTTGGTTTGAGGCCAAAAAGCCCGCAGCAGGAAGCAGGAATGCGGATGGAGCCGCCGCCGTCGTTGGCTGTGGCAACCGGCGTAATTCCGGCTGCAACTGCCGCTGCCGAACCACCGCTGGAGCCGCCGGTCGTGCGGGTGGTATCCCATGGATTGAGCGTGGGACCATACAATTCGGGTTCTGTAAAAGGCGTCAAACCGAATTCAGGCAGGTTGGTTTTGCCTAGAAACAGCATGCCGGCGCGGCGGTACTTTTCCACAACAAAACTGTCCTGTTGGGAAACATACCCCTGAAAACCCCGACAACCCTGGCGCATAGGCAGGCCCTCCACCTCCATCAGCAAGTCCTTGATCAGCAAGGGGACTCCTGCAAATGGCAGATCCGGGGAGATCGAAGCCGCCATTTTTCTGGCTAAATCGTAAGTGGGATGGATGATGGCGTTGATTTTCGGATTCACGGCTTCTGCCCGCGCAATAGCGAGTTCGAGGATTTCAGAAGCTTTGATTGCACGGGTGCGCACAAGTTCGGCTAGAGCCGTTGCGTCGTGGCGGCGGTATTCTTCAAAAGTCATGGTTTCCGTTTTTAGTGTCTGATTTTATAGTCCGATAGCTGTGTTACGCTTGGCCCCAAAATCGGTCATTTATGCGAGTAAAATCCCGTTTTTGAAATCAAATATGCCTTGCTCCCGAACGCTAAAAGCCAGGCAAGTGACCTACAGTTTGTTCGGAATTCGCAATAAGCTACAAGACGGAAAGATATTTAATCCCCATCACATTTCAGAAATCTTTCCCGAATTGTGAATCTTGCAACTCAAAACGACTGCATCATGGAAGATATCCTATCTAAGGTTTATGACCCGGAAGCCTTTCGGGAAGCTGGTCACCGGCTGATTGATTCCTTAGCGGACCATTTAGGCAACACGCAACACGGCCTGACAGAACAAGCCATCACCTGGAGACAACCCGATGATGCGCTCGAACGCTGGCAGTTCGATCCCGAAGCTCCGGGCGGCGATGCCATAGATTTATTGCAGGAAATATTGGCCGAATCGGTTCAACTCCACCACCCGCGCTATATGGGGCATCAGATCAGTCCGCCGGCACCCGTCGCAGCTTTAGCTGGCTTTCTGGGGGATTTTCTCAACAACGGAATGGGCGTTTATGAAATGGGCATTCCGGGCACGGCCATGGAAGTTAATGTGGTGCGTGCATTGGCCAAACAAATGGGCTTCGGCCCGGAAGCGGACGGTTTCCTGACTTCCGGGGGCACCTTGGCCAACCTGACGGCTTTGCTTGCTGCCCGTAGTATCCGCGCAGAAGCCAACGTCTGGCAGGAGGGGAACGTCCGCCCGATGGCCTTGATGGTGTCTGAAGAAGCGCATTATTGTGTGGATCGCACCGCGCGCATCATGGGCTGGGGCGAAGCCGGGATCATCAAAATTCCGGTGAATGACCGGTTTCAAATGCGCACAGAGTTGCTGGAGGAATACTACCAGAATGCTGCTGCACAAGGTATGGAAGTCGTCGCTGTGGTGGGCAGCGCCTGCTCCACATCAACCGGTTCTTTCGACGATCTGGAAGCAATTGCAGCGTTTTGCGGCAAGCACAACCTCTGGTTTCATGTGGATGGCGCGCACGGCGGGGCATCGGTCTTTTCCCAAAAATACCGCCATTTGGTGAAAGGCATTTCGTTGGCCGATTCGGTGGTGATGGATTTTCACAAAATGCTCCTTACGCCTGCGGTGACCACGGCTTTGGTTTTTAAAAACGGAACGCACAGCCATCAAACGTTCCGTCAAAAAGCGCAATACCTGTTTGGCCAGGCCACTGACCCGGAGTGGTTCAACCTCGCCCGGCGCACGTTTGAATGCACAAAAGTGATGATGGGCGCGAAAGTTTACGTGCTTTGGCGCACTTATGGCACAGCGCTGTTCGATACGTTCGTGACGCGCATGTACGACCTTGGGGCTGCGTTTGCCGTACTGATCCGCAACCATCCTGATTTTGAACTGGCGGTCGAGCCGGAATGCAACATCGTTTGTTTCCGGTTTAAAAGTGGAAAAGATGCAGAGGCTGAAAACAAGCTGAATGCGCGTATCCGTCAGTCTATTGTGGAAGACGGGCATTTTTATATCGTACAAACGCAGTTGCGGGGAATAACGTGGTTGCGGGTAACGCTGGTGAATCCGGGAACGAGTATGAATATGTTGGCTAAATTGCTCGAAAGGGTTGTCCAATTGTCAAAGGACTGACACTTTTGTTTGAGGCGTACCGAATTGAGGCAATTGTTTTGTGAAAACACCCTAACTTTAGATAAAAACTTATGGGAACTTACCTTTCTGAGGTTTTTAAAATCGCTCACAGGCTTTCTATCGGGACACGCGAGCCAG
>JABWAJ010000653.1 GCA_013361075.1 Saprospiraceae bacterium
CGGCGAGCCTGTCATCAATCCTGCTGCTGCCGGAGAGTTTACCTATGTGGTGCAAATGAACGATAATATTGCTTCCTGCATCGCAACGGATACGTTTCGCCTGCGGGTAGTGGATCCAAGCGATCTGGATTGCCGGGCTGTATTTTTGCCCAAAGCGTTCACGCCGAATGGCGACGGGCTCAATGAAACTTATGGCATCAGCAATCCTTTTGCCATTCCGCAATTGGTTGCCTTCGAAATTTTTGACCGATGGGGTGGCCGTGTTTTTTTTACAGAAGACCCTTTTGAACAGTGGGACGGCTCGTTGGGGGGACAGCCGGTAAATCCAGGGGTTTTTCTATATCGGGTGCGCTGGATGTGCAACAACATCGAACGACTGGATGCAGGGAGCTTAACGGTTTTGCGGTAGAAGCGAGCAGCTAAAAAAAAGAACCAGGATCGCATCGGGGAGAGACGATCCTGGCGAAGAAAGCGACTTTAGTAGATTGCAGGAAAGATTAGCATATGAAATAAAAGATGACAGCAAAAAAATTTCCATGCCGCAAATATGATGCAACCGTATAAACTAAAAATTAAAGCAAGATTAATTCGTCATTAACCTTCTTCGCCAATTTCGTTGTTTGTTTGTTTTTCCGGAAAGGCAGCCCAGGCAAGTACGCCCCATCCGCAAATGAAGAACAAGCCACCAATCGGAGTGATTGGCCCGATCCAATCTACCGGAAACCCGATCCACTCGCGCAGCGCCAGTACATAAAGGGAGCCGGAAAAGAAAACAATCCCGCCGAGAAACAGCCAGCCGCTGATATTTACCCAACGCTGTGGCAATACGTAAGCCACCAATGCCGTAATTATCAAGGCAAATGCATGGTAAAACTGATAAGTGACACCGGTACGGAATACTTCAAGGCGTTCAACCACCAACATTTCTGCTAATCCATGAGCAGCAAAGGCACCCAGCGCTACTGCTAACAGTGCAGCAATACAACCGGCAATAAAAAAGAATCTGTTCATGTAGTGGTCATTTTATGGTGTTCCTGTTTTGTTCGTGTTTTACCTTCGCAAATTTATACTACTATCTGAAAACAAAGATCATCAGACGTCATATTGACGTCATAAATGTAAAAAGCTTTGATCCGCAGTCGTCACCTCAGAATCGGAATAACGTTATCAGGCATTGGCTTAATGTTCTACGCCTGGCATTATTTTTTTCGCTTGCCGTTTGTTCCCATCCATCCTTTGGAAGCAGTTTCGCCTCCGGTAGCTGCAGTGCTGGTACTCCCGTCGGACGACCACCTGAGAAAACCGGAGAATCCCGTACTTGCCATTGCTACGACTTCGGCTGCCTGGGAAAAAGATGCAACTGCCGCTTTGAGCTTCCTCCACAAAGCAGGGCTGGACAACCGCAGCCGGCCGGCCATTTGGATTCTTTTTCAGCAAACTGGCCCGGATGCCTTCATCCCCGGGTTCATTGTAGACACCCGCGGTAAAAATAATCAGGTCGCTGCATTGTTGAAACAATCCGGCGGCCAGTGGAATGAGTCGCGGTATCAGGGCGTACACATTTACCACATGAAAACGGAAGAAGGTGCCCTCGTTTCAGTTGCGCAATTTCGCAATTTGCTGTTGTTGAGTCGGTTACCTATCGTCGTGGAGTCGGCAATCGCCCAACTGACCAAACCTTCGGGTAATCTTTTCAAAAATAGCGCTTTTCGCCAGCTGGGGCTGCCTGAGTTTTCCGGGAAAAGCTTTGGCACAGCCTACGTCAACATCGCCAACCTCAGTGGCTTAGGGCATGCTTTTTCGATTCAGGAAGCTTTTTTCCCCCCTGAAGCTGCTTCCGACTGGCAATGGCTCAGGCTGGATGCAACGCAGGGAGAAAGCGGCGCCCGGTTGGTCGGCGCTATGGCAACTACCACCGGTAGCGCTCTTGCCATTGCTCTGCCAGGCCAATCCAGGCAACGCGACAACGGAGACTGGCATGCACTGGTACCTGACAATGCAGCGCTCTTGTTTCAAACCCGATTCTCCAACTCCGGGGCTTTTTTCCGGGCCATCGATTTTTCAGAAAACGATCGGGTCCGGAAATACTTGCAGCCCTGGGTCGGTAAAGAGGCCGTATTTATTACCTTAGAAGCCGCCAGTGCCAATACACCACCTGAACACCTCTGGGTCATCAAAAGTGAAGGCGAGTCAAAAGCCCTCTCGAAGCTAAAAGCATGGGGTAATGAAGAAGGGTTAATTAAAACGTATGACTATCAGGCTTTTACCATAGTGCAGCTGTTGACTGAATCCCTGCCTGCCGGCTGGAGCAAAACCCGGCGCTTGCGCAATCCCTGTTATGTTACTGCCGGAGATTATGTCATACTGGCTTCTTCTCCGGCGGCTATGGAGCGTTGGATTGACCACTACACCGTGGGCAAAACTTTGGCCCAATCGGTTTCTTTTCAACAGCTTTGGGGCAACAGCAACCGTCCGGCCAACGGCTTCTGGTACGTCAACATGACGGCTCTTGGCCTGAGTTACAGTGCAGATGATGCCTTGTCAAGGGCCACCCACCAAATAGGGATGATTGGGGTTTCGGTGATGGCCAACGGCAGTACGTTTGACATGACCGGCTACAGCCTGCCCGACACTGCCCAGCTTGCAACGGGCGCTTTGGTGTGGAATACTGCACTGCCGGATGCTGCCAAAACAGCCCCTGCTGTTGTGGAAACCGGAACCCCCGAGCGCTTCGCCATTGCCGTACAGGATGTCCGCAACCAATTGTACCTGCTGAGCCGAAACGGCGAAATTTTGTGGAACAGCAAACTGGACGGAC
>JABWAJ010000654.1 GCA_013361075.1 Saprospiraceae bacterium
CCATGCCGGCGAGTACCTCGAAACGCCCGCCGCGCCAGGCGGAGAGGCCGCTGACGGCCACGCTGCCATCGCGCGTCAGCGCATTGGTTTCGGCGCGCATGCCGATGTCGCCCTGAGCGTTGGCAAGCAGTTCTTCCGGGGTCAGCGTGCGCATGCTGACCACCCCGGCCAGCGCGTCCGAGCCATACAGGGTGGACGCCGGTCCGCGCAGGATCTCCATGCGCGACAGGAAGGCGGTCTCGATCGCGCCGCGCGAGGCATTCGAGAAGCTGCCGATGGCGAAGCCGTCGGCCACCGGTACGCCGTCGATCTCCATGCCCACACGGTTGCCCGACAGGCCGCGGATGGCGAAGCCCTGGATGCCGAAGCGCGAGGCGTCTTCCGGCGCGGACACCCCCGGTTCGTAGCGCACCGCGTCCGCCAGGTCCTGCACCAGCGTCTGGTCCAGGCGGTCGCGCTCGATCAGAGACACCGTCCCCGCCACCTCGCGCGCCGGCTGTGCGCTGCGGCTGGCAACGCTCACCACCGCGTCGAAGCGTTTCGTCGGTGGCTCTTCGATCGCCGCGGCGAGCGCCAGCGGCAGCAGCATCATCGTCAACATTGGCGTACTCCCGGTATCGATGCGATCAGATTGCCCGCGGGGCGACGACAAATCGATGATATGGGTCAACTGAGAATGATTGTCGGTTGGCGGCGCCGGTGGCCGCTGATCTTGGCTGGCTACTTTGCTAAATCTGTGTTCTATTCTGATGACCACGCAGGTAACTCCAACATAAGCGCTTAACCATAAAAATTCAATAACAATGACTACATTCAACAAACGGGCCTTTGGCTGCGTCCTCGTCAAATCCATCAATTCCAACTATAACGCCGATTTCAGCCATCAGCCCCGCACCCTACCAGACGGCGTGGTGTATGCCACGGATAAAGCTCTGAAATTCGCTGTGAAGCACTTTTTGAAAAAAGAATATGGCGGCGAAAAAATCCTCTATTTCAAAAATTTGAAAAACGACTTCATTCCAATGAGCCTGGAAGAAGCTTATGCTGCTATGAACTTTGAAAATAAGGGAATGGAAAAGACGGCAGTAGCAGGTAATCTTTTGAGTTGCCTTGACATCCGGCTATTCGGAGCAACTTTCGCTATGAAAAGCAAGGACGGCAACGTCGCCATTTCCATTCACGGTCCTGTTCAAATAAATCACGGCGTCAACATTTGGAGAGAGAACAATATCTTCTCTGAACAAATCGCTTCTCCTTTTCGCAATCCTGACGAAAAAAGTGCGGAAAAGGAAGCAACCACATTGGGGCGCCAATCCAAGTTGCAAGAGGGGCATTACCTCCACCATTTCTCCGTCAACCCAAAAAATTTGAGCAGTATCATCAAAGCAGCGGGGCAAAATGCTCAATCCCTTTCAGAAGAAGACATCGCTAAACTCAAAACCGCGCTTCGCACAGGCGTGACCTACTATGATTCGTCTGCCAAAGCAGGTACAGACAACGAAATGCTCATTTGGGTACAGTTGAACGAAAATTCCAAACGAGTACTGCCTAATTTTTCCCAGTTGGTGAAAATAGACAAGAAAGATGGAAAAGTGGTATACGATTTAGGTGACTTGAAAGCTGCGCTGACCGACAACGACAGCGAAATAGAAGCGGTCGAGATTTACTACCTTAAAGAATCGGTTGCGCTCGAAAATGCACCTGCCAGCAAAACCCGAAAATATGACCTGAATTCCGGCAACGAAATCCAATAAAGCGGCCGATCATGAACAAACTTGTATCCATAGACCTGTACGCTGACTTTGGTTGTCTGAAAAAGCCCGACACCAATGACCCAGTGTACCTGACCTTCAATATGCTGCATAAGCCGGCATTATTGGGGATTTTGGGAGCCGTCGCCGGGTTGGAGGGTTTTTCCGAGCCGCCGGCTAAGTCGAAAAAGCGAAAAGGCAAAGACTTTTTTTCCGAGCAGGAGCCGAAGCCAATCGTAGCGCCTTATTACGAGGCACTGAAAGGTTTGAAAATAGGTATCCGGCCGCTACAGCATGAAAACGGCAATTTTTCCAAAACCATTCTGACCTATAATAACGGTGTGGGTTATGCTAATATCCAGGCCGGCATTCCTGGCAATCTCATGGTAACTGAACAAATGCTAATTGCACCTGCTTACCGTTGTTTCATTCTTTTTGAAAAAGAAGATGACGTGTGCCGGAGACTTTATGAAAACCTGAAAAACAAGGATGCCGAGTATTTGCCCTACTTGGGCAAGAACGAGTTTTCTGCCTGGTGGAAGGACTGGCGGGAGTACCGTTTCCAAAAATTCGAGCCGGGTGAGCGGAATTTTGAAATCCGAACTCTTTTCATCAAAGAAGAACCCGTCAAGGAAGGTAAGGCACGTCAGCCTTACAAAGTTGCCGGTATCCCCAATTTCATGTATTTTGAAAACCTGCCCGTTGGCTACGACGAACAACTGATGCAATACGAATACAGTGCCTTTGCTTTTACCAATTGCCAGTTGAAGCAAGACTATCCGGTTGGACACCTATATCAACTAATTGACACCGAACCCAATGAGGTCGTACAACTCTTTTGAGCAAATAGCGCAACGCTGGAGGTTGCCCGACCAATGGCTCCCCGACTTTGAGAGATATCTTGCGCATACGCATAAGGAAAAGGAGTACGAGCCATTTTTGGACCATGTCCGGTTAGTCAACGAGTATGCCTTGCGCCTCGTCCGGGCACATAGTCTGGATGTGATCGTGGATAGACTCATCGGGGATTTGCTCGAACAAAGTGGTTGTTCCCTATAT
>JABWAJ010000080.1 GCA_013361075.1 Saprospiraceae bacterium
AAAGAGTTTGCTTCGATGGGTTTCGGAACAGTCCTTTCTGGTTCATGCAGGTACAGAACAGCAAAATTGGCCGTAGGAGCGCTTTACTCGTTGCGCAAACTCTCCACCGGATTTGCAATTGCCGCCCGTAGTACCTGAATTCCTACTGTCAGCAGCCCCAATGTCAGCAGGGCCAGGGCACTTCCGCCCAGAATCAACCCACCAACCTGAATGCGGTAAACAAACAGGTTCAAAAACAAATTGCAAAGGGAATAAGCGACCGGGATTGCGATGACCACGGCAATGCCAAGGATGATCAAAAAATGACGCGACAACAGCAACGTCACTTCCGAAACAGAAGCGCCCAGTACCTTGCGGATGCCAATTTCCTTCACCCGCCTGCCAACCGAATAGGTGACCGTGCCCAGCAATCCGATGCACGCTAAAGAAAGGGCAAGGATCGCAAAAAAGCTGACGAGCCAACCCATGAGCGTTACATGGCTGTAAGCTCTTCGCATGGATGCTTCCATAAATTCCGCTTTGAACGGGTGTACCTGGTCTATTTTTTTCCAAATGCCTTCCAAATCTGCCAGCACTGGCGCAGGGTCGCCGGGAGCAATCCGAATGTGCAGGATACCGTATTCAAGCGGGGCATACCGCAGGGCAAACGGATCCACCCTATGTTCAAAGCTGCGGTAGTTGAAATCGCGGATGACCCCGCGTATCTCAACCGGCTCGTCATCGGCCAGCCAAACTGTTTTTCCCACTGCTTCTGCCGGAGTACCTAAATTAAAGGTTTTGAGGGCTTTTTCGTTCAAAATCAGGTACTGTTCCTGTTCGTAGGTCCTGTTTTCCGGAAAATTTTCCCCGGCAATCAGCTCCAGCCCCATTACCGGAATGTAGTTTGCATCCACCGAAGCGCAGTGAATCCCCAACGATTCCCCACCGCGTTCCAACTGAAGCGGAATGCCCTGAAGGTTACTCCCTGCCAGTACAATAGAAGTTGCACAAACCCCCGTCACGTGAGGGTGTTGTGATATTTCAGCTCCGACTATAGCTGCCTCATTTCCCTGCAACTCAAGTGTCAGCAGATTTTCTTTTTGAAAACCATAATCAGCTAAGGTCATGAAGCGCATCTGGCTCCAAACCGTCGCCACCACAACCATAAAAATGAGCGATATAGAAAACTGCCCAACAAGCATGACTTTGCGCCAGGTAAACCGGGAAGATCGCTGCAACGGGATACCGGCATGACCTCTTAAAGCTGAAGTAGGCTGTAGTTTCGCCAAGCGGTGTGCGGGTATCCACCCGGCCAATAAGCCAACCGCGACCCCGAAAACAACGAAAATAACCCAGGCTAAACCATTGGTTTCCAAAGTAAATGCTTTTTCTCCGTTAGGAAATCCGTTCCTCACAAAATGATTGAGCTGGAGGTGTAATCCCCAGGCTGCAACGAGTGCAATCAACGAAGTCAGTACGGCTTCTGTCAAAATCAGGCGCTTGATGTCTCCTCCCTTTGCGCCGATGGCTTTGCGAACACCAACTTCCCGGGTTCGCGACAAAGCACGGGCAACCGCCATATTGGCATAATTCAAACAGGGAAAAATGATGAGGATGGCCACAAAAGCTGCCAACCCCCAGATAAAAATCCACGGCATACCGGCAGTGATTTCGTTGACCAGTATTTCAGGCTCCGGAGTAATGTTGCCGAGGTTCTGAGCGAAATACCGCAGTTTATGGTCTGATTTTCCGGCTTCGTCGCGTTTTTGTTCAACAACAGCAAGAGCTGTGGCAAGATCAGCTGGGGTTTTACCTTGTTTAAGCCGCACATACACATAAGCCATGTAGTGGTTTTCCCAGTTTTCAACCACTTTTTCCACCTCCTCTTCGGGTTTATAGCCTTGTTCAATGGCGGTCATTGAGCTTGCCGAAGCCAGGCAGTCAAATTCAATGTGCGATTTTCCGGGAGGAGGAGCCACTACCCCGGTTATCCGATAAATGCCTCTGTTCCGCAACGTCAGGGTTTCGCCAACAGGGTTTTTATTTGCAAAAAATCTTTCCGCTGTTTCTTTGGAAATGACCATCGTATTGGGTTCGCTGAGCGCCGTTGCAGGGTTGCCTGTTTCTAATTTAAACCCGAATACGTTGAAAAAAGACGGCTCCGTAAAAAAGCCGGTCACCGGCAAAGTCAGATTGGAAGCCGTAGTGGCATCGGTGCCCTGAATGCTGCGCACCAACCTTACCCCCGACTCTACAGCACTAAATTCCCGGAAAAGGGCATCACCAAGCGGATAAGGTGTTGTGGCCAGTTTCATTCCGTCTTCCTGCTGGCAGATGATCCGGAACACCTGATCGGAGTTGGGATGAAAACGATCGTAATTCAACTGATCCATAAGGATCAGAATTACCGTCAGGCAGGCAGACATTCCGAGGGCCAACCCAATGATATTGAGCAGGGAAAAAAACTTGTGTGAAAGGAGGCTGCGAAAGGCAATTTTGATGTTGGTTCGTAACATGGGTTTGTGCAGTTAATTTTTTATCCAGTTTAAGTTTAAAATTAGCGGTTTATTCCCGGGTGGCCGCGAGGGGCTTCCTACTCGCTTCGCAATGATTGGATGCTGCTTTCGCAACACCAAAAGCCTGATTCCTCACTCCGATCGGAGGCTTTTTACCGGATTACTCAAGGCAGCCCGGACACTTTGAAAACTCACGGTTAAAAATGCAATGGCTATCGCAACCAATCCGGCCAGAATAAACATCCAGGCCTGCACGGAAATCCGGTAGGCAAAATCCTCCAGCCAGCGATCCATCAAAAACCAGGCAATCGGAACAGCAAGCAAAAAAGCGACCAGCACGAGCTTAAGGAAATCTTTTGCCAATAGCCCTGTAATGCCCGTTACACTGGCACCAAGTACCTTTCGGATACCAATTTCTTTGGTGCGCTGAACGATCTGATAGCTGGCTAATCCCAGCAAACCCAGACACGCGACGAGGATTGCCACAATCGAAAACAGGGTAAATACCCGGCCAAACTGGAGATCTGCCTGGTATTGCTTGTTAAAAAATTCGTCAAGGAAGAAGTAGTTGAACGGGTCGTTCGGGAAATGTTCGTCCCAGACCTGCTGTATCGCAGCAATAGTAGCCGATGCATTCTGTCCTGCCATTTTTATGGAATAGTAACCACGGGAGTCAGGCCGGTACAGGAATGCAACCGGGTTAATGGCTTTTTGTAAACCCTGGTGGTGGAAATCAGCTGTAACCCCAACCACAGTGAGGGTATCCCGCCCGCGAAGAATGCGTTCGTTGAGGATGTCTTCCGGCTTGTCGAATCCGAACGTGCGGGCAGCTGTTTCGTTCAACAATATGGTTTCGCCTTCCACATCCATCCCAAAATCTTTGGAAAATGGCCTTCCGGCTAAAACTTTCAGATCATAAGCTTTAAAAAAGTGTTCGTCAGCACCAATGTTGTAGAGGGTATGAAAAGGTGCCTGTTCGCCCTGGCTGTAAAGCCGTGAGCCATTCGTCCACAGAATTTCATCCCCGGCTACACTACTGGAAGCCGTCAGGCTGCGCACCTGTGGCAAAGCAAGTATTTTATTCCGGAAAGGTTCGAAGCCCCCTTCGTACAAACTGTCCAGAATGGTTTGCGCGCCTTCCGCAACCAGCGTCTGTTCAATGTTAAAACCCAGGTTCTGGCTGCGCATAAACTGGATCTGGCGATACACAACAATTGTACCTGCAATGAGCGCAATGGAAGTAGCAAACTGAAATATGGTCAATCCTTTTCTCAACAGCATCCCTCCTGCTGTGTTTTTTAAGACTCCCTTCAGTACAGACACCGGTTGGAAAGAAGACAGGACAAACGCGGGGTACAAACCTGCCAGTGCAGTGCCGGCGAGCAGTGCGCCGGTGGCCGTCAGCCAAAAAAACGGCTTATGCAAGAAATCAAAAGGAATGTCACTGCCTGTAAATTGCCGGAAAGCAGGCAATAACAACCAGGTTGCTCCGATGGATAAAGCAAAAGCGGCTACATTCAACAACAAACTCTCCGTCAGAAATTGTCGCATCAATTGCCCCCGCATGGCGCCCATTACTTTTCGGACACCAACTTCCCGTCCGCGTTCCACAGAACGGGCTGTGGAAAGGTTCACATAATTGATCCAGGCAATGCCAAGGATGAAAAGCGCCACAAGAAACAAGACCGAAACGGCTCTGCCATCGCCGTTGACCTCTGCTTCCTGGTTCACGTTGGAATACAGATGGATGTCGGGCATGGGCAAAATATCAATCACATTGCGCAGGTCTATTTTCCGCTCAATATACCGGGCGTTGGGATGACGGTCTGCAAAAGCAGGTAACTTGGCTTTGAACGCTGCAAGGTCTGTGCCGGGTTTCAGTTGCAGATAGGTATAAAAATCATACCAGCCCCAACTGGTTTCGGTAGCATTGGTGGTATCCTGCCAGGCGTAATTGATGAACTTTTGCAGGGTAGCGTAAGAAACCAGGTAATCAATAATGAGGTGCGAATTCTTAGGATAATCTTTAAATACGCCGGTTACTTCATACGTCTGAAGCATGTTGGGGTCTTTTACAGTCAGATGTTCCCCAAAAACATCGGTACGCCCAAAGTACTTTTTTGCCATTGTTTCAGACAGCAGGATTTTATCCGGGCCCTCCAACGCTGTTTCCCGATTTCCGGAAATCAGATCTATGCTGAACATTTTTAAAAAAGGAGGGTCGGCGTAGTATCCTTTTTTTTCTGAAAACTTCAGGTTTGTTTTGGGGTTATTCAGGATAAACTCCGCATCGTGCAACCGACAGGCGTCCACAACTTCGGGCAACTCCCGTTTCATCGTCGGCGCAAAAGCCGGAAAAACAGTCGCCGACTGCCAGGAGAGATCTCCGGCCTGCCAGGCATCGAGCCGCAGCCGAAAGATGTCGGAGCTGTTTTTGTGAAACCGGTCGTATCCCCGTTCGTAACTGACGTATTGAAGAATCAGCAAACAGCCGGTCATGCCCAGCGCCAGGCCAAAGATGTTGAGGAAGGTGTACCCCGGTCGTTTCTGCAAATTGCGAATGGCTAATTTAGCATAGTTTTGTATCATTATCCTGGCATTTAAATTAATGATTATAAAACCTTTACGCTGGCGCGAGGCTCCGCCTCGTGTCTACTATTTATGAGGCTCTGCCTCATCCATCACTCGCTCCGCAAACTCTTGACCGGATTGGCCAGTGCCGCCCGGATTGACTGAAAACTCACCGTCAGCAAAGCCACGCCAATAGCGCAGATGCCGCCCACTATAAAAACCCCGGCGCCAATTTCCGTACGGTAGGCAAAATCGCCCAGCCACTTCGACATGCCCCACCAGGCCAGCGGCGAAGCCACGGCAATGGCAATGAAAACCAACTTCAAAAAATCTTTAGCCAACAACGAAGTGATGTTGAAAATAGAAGCACCAAGCACTTTTCGTATGCCGATTTCTTTGGTGCGCTGCCGGGTCAGGTAGGCCGCCAGGCCGAGCAGACCGATACAGGCGATAAAAATTGCCAATCCGGCAAACAATACAAACAAGCGTTTGGCCTGTTGCTCGTCCTGGTAAAGCGCAGCCAGGTCTGCATCGAGGAAGGTGTAGCGAAAAGGTTGATCGGGCAGCAATTCTTTCCATTTGGCAGAAGCCGCCTGCAAAAATCCCTGAAACTGGTCAGGGGTCACCCGCACCGACAACAACCCGTCTACCCGCTGGCTGACCTGATGAAACATCATGAACAAGGGGACAATGGGCTCGTGCAGGCTTTGAAAATGAAAATCCCGGACAATGCCAATTACATTGAAATTCACATCCCGCTCTTCAGGGTCAAAAAAACTGCCTGGCATGGTCACCTGTTTGCCAATGGCGGCATCCGGGGCAATGAAACCCAGATCGCGCGCCGCTTTTTCGTTCAAAACAACAGACAGAGAATCGTTGAAATCTTTGGAAAATCCACGGCCGTTTAAGAGGTCCATGCGCATGGCACTGATGTAGCCATCATCTGCAATCATGCCCCGGCCTGTAACCGTTTCGCCACTACCCGGTACTTTGAAGGAAACGCCGAAATAATTGCCGCCGCCCGGGCTTTCACTGGTGCCCCCAACGGCTTCTACACCGGGAATTTTTTCCAGTTCCTGCTTGAAGGCTTCTGTTTTTGGGCCCAGTGCGAAGGCGTTTTGCAAGGTGATAACATGGTCTTTATCGAACCCTAATTTTTTACTAAATATGAAATCAAGCTGCTTTAATACAATCAAGGTGCTGATAATCAGGGTAACTGAAATAGCGAACTGAAAAACTACAAGTCCATTCCGCAACTGAAGTCCTTTCTTAGTTGCAGAAAACTTACCTTTCAAAACCTCTATCGGGCGGAAAGCCGACAATACCCCGGCCGGGTACAATCCGGCAACCAGGCCTACGAGCACCGCAAAACCTGGCAAGGCCACTATGCCCCAGCCCGTAAAAAATTCATTCAGCGATATTTGTTTATCCGCAATGTCGTTGAATACCGGCAGCAAAAGCGCAACCAAACCCACGGCCAGCCCCGCCGAAATTACACTAACCAGAACGGCTTCTGCCAAAAACTGCCTGGCCAGTTGCCTGCGCTCGCTGCCAAGGGCTTTCCGGATGCCAACTTCTCTGGCGCGCTCCGAACTGCGTGCTGTGGCCAGATTGACAAAATTGATGCAGGCAATGAGCAGGATAAACCCGGCAATGAACGAAAAAATTGTCACCAAAGACATACTCCCCGTAGGCTTCAGTTCTGCTTCCAGTTTTGAATGCAGGTGGATATCGCGCAGGGGTTGCAGGAAATAATGCCAGCCATTGCCTGCGGCTACATACTGGTCGTAGTCAACTCCAAAATTGCGCTGTACTTCTCCGGCAGCATAGCGTTTTACTACGTCCGGAAATTTAGCTTCCAGGGCTTTCCAGTTGCTACCAGGGCGGAGCAGGAAGTAAGTGCACCCTACAAAGCTGATGTGATTGGTTTGGTCAAGAAATTCATTGCCTTTGGTTGTGGCGAGTAAATCGAACGTAAAGTGCACGTTTTCAGGCAAATCAGCACAAACAGCGCTTACGGTCATCGGCAGGGGCTGGTTGCCCAGCAAGCTGACAGTTTTGCCGACTGCGGCTTCCACGCTGCCAAAATAGCGCTTCGCCGTACTTTCAGTCATGACCAGCGTATTGGGCTGGCTCAACGCAGTAGCTGCGTCGCCTTTCAGCAGAGGAATTTGAAATATTTTAAAAAAAGTAGAATCTGCCGAAAGGAAGTTTTTTTCCTCAAACACACGGTCTTCCCATTTTACCTGGACGGTACCACCGGGGTTAAAGTTGATCAGGCGAACCGCTTCTTCTACCTCCGGGAAGTCTTTTTTTACCGTCGCCGCATAGCTGGGCGGGATGGTGGCGTAACCCGTTTGCCGGTCGGGGTAAATGCGGTTCAGTGCCATCCGGTAAATGCGGTCGGCGTTGGCCCAGTAGCGATCATGCCCCAGTTCATCGGCTACAAACAATAAAATAACGAGGCAACAAGCAATGCCTACGGCCAACCCGAGGATGTTGATGGTACTGTAACCCTTGTACTTTAGGAGGTTGCGAAATGCAATTTTCAGGTAGTTCTGTAGCATAGTCCGGTGGTTTGCGATTTAATACAGCAAATCAGGTCTCCTGCGGATACGGATTGGCCTGGTTCACCTCAATATTCCAGCACAATCGCCATGCCACTAATTTAATTAGTTGACTATCAAATTTTTATAGAGTGTTTTTTAAAATTATAGCGTCCGCTTTCGGACAGTGGGTGTGCGGGGACGGACAAGGGATTGTAAGCAGTAAGGAGGCTCGCAAAGAGGAAAAGTGCAAAAGCCAGCCCCTGCCTTTACCCCATTTTTAATCCAACCCAGGCCCTGGTTTTTTCCTGGTAACCCACGGAAAGCGAAATCCTGTTCGACCATGCTCCTTCAAAAGCTTTATGGCAGCCTGGTTTTTGTTTCTGCGGGCGACAGAAAGGGCAGTATCTGCGCTAAACCCTGCCCTGATTCCCGGGTCGGCCCCGTTTTTGAGCAAAAACTCCGCAATGTCCAGGTGCCCGAACTCGATGCTTTCAATTAATGGCGTGGTCATCAATTCAGGGTGCTGGTAATTAGGGTCCACACCCATTTGAAGGTGGTATTTCACCAGGTCCAGGTCCCCGTTCTGGGTGGCAACCAACATTTCTTTCCAATCACCGCCTGCCATGTGGTTGATGTTTGGTTTATGAGGCGCTGCCTAATCCGTTATTCGCTCCGCAAACTCTTCACCGGATTGGCCAACGCCGCTCTTACACTCTGCAAACTTACGGTTAAAAATGCGATCATGACTGCTGCGAAGCCCGTCAGTACAAACATCCACCACTGAATCTCAATGCGATAGGCAAAATCAGACAACCAGCGATCCATCGCCCAATAGGCCAGCGGGGAAGCAATGACGATGGCAATAAACACCAGCTTGAGGAAATCTTTTGCGAGCAGGTTGCTGATGCCCGGCACACTGGCACCCAGCACTTTCCGTATTCCGATTTCTTTGGTGCGGTTGACTACCGCCAACGCCGCCAGGCCAAACAAACCCAGGCAGGCCAGACAAATGGAGATTCCTCCGGCAATGCTTACAATATGGCTCCAGCGCTGATCGCTTTTGTAAAATGTGTCCAGATTGTCGTCCAGGAAATTGTACCGAAAGGGCAGCAAGGGTTCAACTACAGCCCATGCCTGACTAAGCTCCGCAATGGCTTTTCCGGGATCGCCCGGTGCAATCCGCACAAAGAATTGCATCGGCTGGTAGCTGCTGAACATGTGAAACATCATCGGTTCTACCTGTTGGTGCAGGGAACGGAAATTATAATCTTTAACTACCCCAATGACAACGGGATTTTTTTCGGGTTCCTCTTCAAAGTACCCGGTCATGACCTGTCCCACTGCTGTTTCCACTGTCCAGCCAAACTCCCGTACAGCTGCCTCATTTACAATCACTCCGGTTAGGGTGTCCGAAGCAAAACGCAGGTCAAAATTACGGCCTGCAAGGAGTTTCAAACCGAGTACTTTCAGGTAATCCGGATCTACAAAATATTCGTAAATGTTGATTTCTTTATTCTTGTAATCGAATCCCGACCGGCTCCAGCCTGCTTCGGCACCCAAAGAGAGCTCAGCACCGCTTACCCCCAAAATCCCCGTTCGATCTGCCACCCTTTGATAAAAACGTTCCAGGGTCTTTTCAGGATTGGTTACCCCTTCTGCATTGACTACCACGACATTTTCTTTATCAAATCCGGGATTTTTGGACTGCAAAAAATCCAATTGCCGCAGCATGACGAAAGTACAGGTCATCAGTCCGATAGAGAGGACAAACTGAAACGAAACGAGGGATCGGGTAAACCAGTTTTCGCCACCTACCTTAAATTTACTTTTCAGGGTTTCCATTGGCGAAAAGCCCGACAACACCAAAGCCGGATAGATTCCGGCCAGAACGCCGGATAGCAGGGTTACCCCCGGCAACAGCCACCACAATTCCGGGAATTGCTGAAAATCGAATGCCAATTCTTTATCCGCCAATTCATTAAACACCGGCAGCAGCCCCCAGGCAATCGCAGCCCCCAATGCCATAGAGCACACGCTTAGTAGTAGGGCTTCGGTCATAAACTGTAGCGACAACTGACGGCGATTGGCTCCAATCACTTTGCGCACACCTATTTCGCGTGCCCGGCCCGCTGATCGACCTATAGCCAATGTAGTAAAATTGATACAGGCAATGAGCAGAATCATGGCGGCAATGCCCAGTAAAATCATCGTCTTTTGCGGATTGCTCAGCTCATTATCATCGCCGTAAACATCTGTTCTCATGTTCAGCAGGGGTTGCAAGCCGAAGGAAATAGGTGCCCCTGGTTTGGTCCATACGCCTTTTTGACGCAAGTTTTTTTCTACATCAGGATGGTATTTCTGGTAAAATTGGGTGAGCCGGTCCTTGTTTTGTGAAAGCCCGGAGCCGGATTGCAATTCAATGAAAGTCAGCATGGAACTCCGATTCCAGTTGCCTTCGCTGCGTTTTCCCTGATCGGTCATCACAAAGCGTTCAAAAGGCAGCAAGACATCAAATTTGAGTGAAGAATTACCTGGCAAATCTTTCAGCACGCCGGCTACTACAAAAGGCTCGAAGTCTTGCTCCAGTTGAATGTCCAGTATTTTCCCCATTGGATTGGATTCCCCGAAAAGCTGAAGGGCCTTTCTTTCGGTAAGGACAACGCCGTTCGGCTCAGCCAATGCCGTCTTCGCATCTCCATACAACAATGGGAAGTTGAACATGCTTAAAATGGCAGCGTCGGCAAAATCTACTTTTTCATTTACAACGCCCTTGGGAGTACGCACAAAAGGCTTGCCCCAACTCCGAAAACGCATAAATGCTTTCACTTCCGGCAAATCAGACTCGAGTGCCGGTCCAAGTGGTGAGGGCATGAAAAAGCCCTTTACGGCTGCATCGCCTGCAATTCCGGATTGTATGTCTTCATACACCCTGAAAATCCGGTCTGCCTTGGTGTGAAAACGGTCGAAGTTGAACTCGTCAACAGCGTGCAGCAAAAACAGGGAAAAACAGGCCAGGCCAACAGAAAGGCTCACTACATTGATGGCTGCAATGCCTTTGTTTTTCCAAAGGGTACGGACTGCAATTTTGAGATAATTGCCGATCATGATAACAAAGTTTTGTATGGCATAAATTTGGATCAACTCTATTCAGGCAGTACTGCCTCGTCATTCACTTCCGTTGCAGCGCGGGGCTCCACCTCATGTATTGAGCGACCGAGAGGGGCAAGTCTATTCACTCCGCAAGCTCTTGACCGGATTCGCCAGCGCCGCCTTTACACTCTGAAAACTTACCGTCAAAAACGCTACGGCTATTGCCAATGATCCGGTTAAGGCAAACATCCACCACTGTATTTCAATGCGATAAACAAAAAGCGCCAACCATTTTTCAAGCAGGGAATAAACAACCGGAATTGCAATGCCAAATGCCAGCAACACCAACAGCAGGAATTCTTTCGACAGCAAACCGACTAAATTGGCCATCGAGGCACCCAATACTTTCCGGATTCCGATTTCTTTAGTGCGCCGCTGCGCCATAAATGCGGCCAGGCCAAACAGCCCCAGACAACTGATCAGCAGGGCCACCCCGGTTGCCAGATTGATGATGCGGGCCATGTTGGCTTCTTCTTCGTACGCTAATTTCAACTTGTCGTCGTAGAATTCGTATTCGAACGGTTCCGAAGGATAGAATTGCTTCCATTCCTTTTCCAGGTCATGGAAAACTACCTGCCAGTCAGCCGGGTTGTTCGACGCCAGTTTGATGTTCAGGGTACTGAGCTGGCTTCGGTCGGTCATAAATGCCAGCGGCTCGATCGGGGCTGAAAAAGACGCCGCATGAAAGTCGCTGACCACCCCTACAATCGGGTAAGACGGTCCTTCGCCTTCCTGCAACAATTGCCCGATGGCAGCTTGTGGTGTTGGGAATCCAAAAGCTTTGACTGCATTTTCATTCAATACGTATTCGCGAACGGTATCACTGGGCAGCAGGTTACGGCCTGCCAGTAAGGGAAGTTCGTATAGTGGAATCAGCTCCGGATCAGCATATTTCCGGTACACATTGCGCTGTATGGCTTCGCCTTTTTCGTTGTGATAAATGTGGTTGTTGCTCGAAAAAGAGTTGTCAAACAACGGTTGGCCCAGGGATACTTTAGCAACACCGGGCAGTTTTTCGATGGTTTCCCGCAAGGTAAAATGCTTTTCTTTGTATGCTGGTTTTTCCATCAATTCCCAGGGAATGTCCAACAGTACCACGGCATCCCGGTTAAAGCCGAGGTCATTATTTAGCATGAATTGAAGTTGTTGCCCCACAACGATAGCACCGGCAATGAACAACTGAGCAATCGCAAACTGAAAGACGATCAGCCCTTTGCGCAGGGTAGCCCTTCTGCCGCCGCCGGAGTCAATTTGCCCCCGCAAAACCTGCACAGGCTGTGCTTTGGTGATTAACCAGCCAGGATACAAACCCGACAGCAGGCTGACAACGGTGATGAGCACCACCAAAAACAGCGCCGTTGGTCCGTAATTTACAAACTTGAGTACGTCGTCCGGCAAGAGGTCACCAAAGCCGGTAAAAAAGGCAGAAGTCAAACCTGCCGCAACGGTTGTGGCAACAATGGCTACCACAGCAGTCTCGCCCAGAAAATGTTTTAAAATAGCACTCCGGCTACTCCCCATTGTTTTTCGGATGCCGATTTCACGGGCACGCTGCGGAATCTGAGCCGTGGAAAGGTTGATGTAATTGATGCATGCCAGCAACAAGAGGAAGCCGGCCACGCCCATCAGGGCAAACAGTACTTTTTTATTTGCGGTGCGAATGTGGCTGCCGTATTCCGTACCAAAATGAATCTCACTCAGGGATTGCATCACATGCCAGCGGCTCATGTTCCACTTTGCCAGATCCGAGCCGGCGTTTTCACTGGAAAGGCGGTTAAATTGAGCTAACACCGCATCCGGGTCGGCGTTTTTCTCCAGTTGCAAAAACAACTGATTGCTGGAATTGACCCCGCTCCAAAACTTTTTTTCGGTCTCAATTTTTGGCAGTGCCCGAAATTCCTGCCCGATGAAACTGCTGGGATACCCCAGGTCTTCCACAATCCCGCTGATTTGAATCGCCAGGGTATCGTCGTAAGTAATGGTTTGACCAATAAGCTGTTCCGGTGCGAATCCGGGAAAGTATTCTGCAGCACGGCTGCGGGTGAGTACCACCTGATCGGGCCGGGTCAATGCGGCTGACGGGCTGCCCGCCAACCATTGATAGCCGGCCAGTTGAAAATACTGCGCATTGGTCTGCACTACATTTTCGACGTCTTCTATTTTTTTGCTGTTGGAACCGGGCAGTCCCAACTCCACACTTTTAACCCAGATGTTAAATACCGGTACGGCCGCTTCAACCCCCGCAATGGTTGGTGCCACAGCAGCCATCGGTGTCGGTGCTCCCGCATTCCCGGACTCCTTCCCATCAAACATAAAACGGCTCGAGACCCGGTAAATCTGATCCCGCTGCGGATTCTGGGCATCGTAGCTAAATTCAAAAGAGACGTACTGGTACATGATCCAGGCAGCACTGAGGCCAATGGCCAAACCAGCAATGTTTAACGCCGTAAAAACGCGGTTTCGCCAAAGATGGCGCAGGGTAAGGTTCAGGTAATTCTTGAACATTTTCTTTCAGGTTAAGATGCCAGTTGCAGGATAAGAGCTTGTTCGGGATTTGTTTTTGTAAAAAGAGAAAACCCCGGGTTCATAACTTCATACAACATGCCAAAATATTTATCCCTTGATTATTAAATGTTTAGAAAAAGTAGACCTCCCGGAGTGTCCAATTTCGGACAAAAGATGTGCGCTGACGGACATAATTAAAATAATGCCACAATATAATTTTGAAAGTCAATTTTTTATAACCGAAAACCGAGGGTTAAGCTCGACTTTAGCCAATTGAAAAGAAAGAACTTCCCGGAAGTGATTCATTTTGTAGTAACCACACTTTCAAAATATGATCACAATACCCGAGAAGTTCAGTAAGCAAATATGAGTCATCCCGAATTTTGGTTAAAAAAGACCTCTCTACCGGCGAGCGCTGGCAGTGCATATTTTGTCTGTGCATTTGCCTGGAGTCCTGCAGGAATTTACCCCATTGGTCTTTGGATCTGGTTTTGCTTACTTTTTGGTGGCCCCAAAAAGTAAGCAATGTGGCGACAAGCCTTTTTGAGATTCCCTTCGGGAAAGACATTTTGGGCTCAAAAAGTAGAAATAAACCAGGAGCAATGGGCATCCGGCTAAATTCCAGCAGGAAAGCGCAGCCCCAAACCCAAATTCTGAAAGAAATGATAAAACCCCAAAAACAGGGCAAAATGCAATGGCAACAGCCACATGCTCAATCGGAGAAGGTCTAACCCAGAGTAGGTTTCCTCATCGGTTTTTGCAAACATGGCAACCGGTTTGGCACTGGCAGGCAGGGTAAGACAATAGCCCATAGCTGCATTGGCCATAAACGCAAATAACACTCCGGATTGTCCTGCTGATAGCGCAACAGGGACCAATACCGGCAATAAAGCAGTTACCCGGGCAAGTGCCTCACCCGTACAGTTCATAATGCACCTGCGACTTATCGTAGCCTAATTTTAAAATCAGGTTAGCGACGGCATCGTCAATCATGTTGCTCCACCCACAGATGTAAAAATCCACATCCGGGCGGGCCGTTTGGTAGTCGCGCAGGTAGATGGGATGGACGTAGCCGCTTTGGACCTCAAAAGGAAAATCGGCAGGGTTGAGGGATTCTTCACGAGACAACGCAACACTGTATCGAAATCCGGGTAAGGTCTTTTGTAAGGCTTCAAATTCAGCCCGGTACAGAATGCTTTCAGCATTGCGGGTTCCAAAAATGAGGTGAATGCTGCGGTGTGGCTTCTGCTGTTGCACAATGTCCTGGATCATGCTGCGAAAAGGCGCGATGCCGGTGCCGGTGCAAATGAAAACAAGGTCTTTGCCGGCAATGGGTTCGCGCAGCACAAACGTACCGTCAGGACCTTTGAAACGAATGGGCGTTCCCAGGGCTACTTCTTCAAAAAAATAGCGCGTTGCACCGCCGCCGTTGAGGTGTACGATGCAGAATTCCAGCACATTACCGCCATTGGGTGCATTGGCAATGGAATAACTGCGCCAGCGTTTCAGCCGTTTTTCATGGATGGGCAAATCCATGG
>JABWAJ010000655.1 GCA_013361075.1 Saprospiraceae bacterium
GGTGAAGGAGGAAGGCCGTCGGAGTCGGCGGTATTACCGCAGTGGGGCAGCTGCATGGCGGATGTGGGGGCGTGGTGGGCAGGCAGGTGGGTATTGGCGGAACAGCCGGAAGCAGCCGGGTGTAGGGATATGGTTTGCACTGCCGGATTCCCCGGACAAACCCTGTTGAAAAAAGTTGCACCCCTTTTTAGGGTAATAACAGGTTTTATATTTAACCCCAAAACCGGGATGCTTGCCTGTTTACAAACGGCCGAATTGCCCAATGGCATTGCTGCCATTTGGGTACAAAGTTGGATTTTGCACCCCCCTACCCCACTCGCCTAATTGGGACTCACGCCACGTGCCTGTGACATAATCTGTCATCGCGTCTAAGGCGCAAAATTTGGCCTACAATGAGCGATCTTCTGAAGCCTATAGATGGGACGGTAAACCGTCTCAACGTGGCTCATATCGCAAAATTGACATGGCGTGTATATGCGTGTATTATAAGATACGAGCGTATACATAGCGTATACGGTCATACACACTATAAATAAAATGACTTTTTAAGAACCTATGGCAAGGAAACAACGATGGCAAAAGTGTTTACTATTGAAAATCGAAAGGGTGGCGTTTCTAAAACCACAACATCTGTTACTCTAGCTGTTGGTTTAGCAGAACGATTACGAGCGCAAGATGGCCGAGTTTTAATTGTAGATGTGGATCCACAGGGTCATGCGGCCAGAGCATTAGGACTGAAACCCAGTGGTGAGTGCATCAGCAACGTCCTAACAGGGCAGGGGACATTGAAGGATAATATTCTTTCAGCTGATCGTTCAAAAGAGGGCGGTCCGGCACGCCCTAATTTATTTGTACTACCTGCATCGGATCGGCTGAAAGAGGCGAAAGAGGAACTGGTTGCTACTTGGGCTGCACAATCTGTTGTGCGGCGGTTAGGGGGGCGGAATAAAAAGCAAGAGGCAGATGATGATTCTTTGATCATGCTTTTGGAAGATAAACTTGGCCCAGCCAAGAAAGTCTTTGATTACATCCTCATTGATTGTCCGCCTACCTTAGACATGCTACAACAAGCTGTCCACTATTTTGCTGATTATGCCATTGTTCCTGTCAGAATGGATTTCCTGGGGGTGTCAGCCACAGGGCAGCACACTGAAAACATTTTGGAGGATCAAGCGGCTGGAATTGACATTAAAATCTTTGCCGTCATTCCGACTTTTGTCGAGGCGCGGTTGAATTTGACACGTGCTATGATGGCGCAATTGGTAGAAAAATATGGCCGATTAGTGGTAAAGGGTATTCCTTCAACCGTGAAAATTGCAGAGGCTGTAGCTGCCGATGGGCTGACTATCTTGGAGTATGCCCCAGAATCTTTAGCATCTGTTGCTTATCAGGAGTTAGTAGATCGAATGATTTCACAGCGCTAGGAGGCATGATGAGTATATTTGATGAGTTAGATTTGGCTGAGAAAGAAGGGAAGAATAAACCGAGGAAAAAAAAGCCAGTTTTTAATAATGCTTTGGAAGATACAAGCCGCGCCAAAACAGCCAAAGCAGCGGGGCGTACCACACACCAAGGCAATCTGTGGGCACGTACTATTCGGCTGCCACCCGAATATCAGGATGTGATCCTGAAAATTTACCAAAATGAACCCCGTGCCAAATCTATTGCCGATATTGAGCGATGGATTTTTGCCAAAGGGTTAGAGGCGTATTTTGTGCATGGAGAACGACCGGCCTACGCTGAAAGCTTGGCACGCGAAATTGAGTTACCCATTTTTGAGCAATAATTGTTAAGAACATAATAAGGTATAACTTATGAACGATGAAAAAGCATTGATACCAATTAAGCAGCGCCAGGTGACATTCTACGAGGACGAAATAACGGCCGTTCTGGTGAAGCAGGATGATAAACAGCAAATCTATGTCCCCGTCAAACCGATTTGTGAATCACTAGGAATAGATTGGGATGCACAGCGTCAAAGGATTCGCCGCGATCCGGTATTGTCAAAGGTTGTGAAAGGTGCGGTTATAATAACCGCACCTTCTGTTAAAGGGTTAGGGGGTGGACCACAGGAGATGTTGTGTCTGCCTTTAGAATTTTTGAACGGTTGGCTATTTGGGATCAATGCAAGTCGCGTCAAACCTGAATTGCAGGAACCGGTGCTCCGCTATCAGCTTGAATGTTACAAAGTGCTGGCTGAAGCATTTCAAGAGGGAAGACTGACGGCAGATCCCGCCTTTGATGAACTCCTCCAAGCCGACACTCCGGCTGCCCAAGCTTATAAAATGATAGTCGCCATGATGCAACTGGCCCGTCAACAACTGCTTCTGGAGGCACGCCTGGATTCTCAATCATCCAGTATTGAAGACCACGAAAGACGACTGGAATATGTTGAATCACAACTTGGCAATGCCAGCCGTACCATCACAGAAGACGAGGCTGTACAAATCAGCAAAGCTGTGAAAGCTATTGGCCTGGTGTGGTCCCAGAAAGAGAAAAAAAATCAGTATGGGGCGGTTTATGGCCTCTTCTACAGCCAATTTGAGATAACTTCTTATAAATTGTTGCCTACACGCCGTTTTAGAGAGGCGATGAACTGGTTAACTCAGTGGTATATTGAATTAACCGGTAAGTCAGAAATACCGTTTTAAACCTTTGGCATCTTCTGTTCCTTACGATCTACTGTTCTACAATTTGTTAATAGTGGGGTAGGGCAAATAGGAGTGGCGTATTCAACACGCCTGATAAAATTTCGTATAGCCTGATGTATTGACGTTATATCAACACGT
>JABWAJ010000656.1 GCA_013361075.1 Saprospiraceae bacterium
AAAAATCGGGTAATTCGACAAAGCTGCCGGGCCAGTTCTTGACCTACATCACCCGGCTTAATGATGGCAATCATCTCATTCAGAAGGTCTTCTCTGTACTTTTATTACAATTAGAAACAACCAAGGCTTCATCCATGAATTGGCATCTGCTCACCCATCCTGAAATAGCTAAGTTGTTGAAAACAACACCTATGGGCATTGAAGGTAATGCAGCGATGCAGCGACTGGAAGAAAGCGGCAAAAACCAGATTACTGAAACGAAGAAAAAAACCGTTTTGCAACTATTGCTGCACCAACTAACGGATTTCATGATTCTGGTACTTATTGCAGCAGCGATCATTTCGGGTTTTTTGGGCGATTTAACGGACACCATCATCATCCTCAGCATCATTTTCATTAATGCCCTGGTTGGGCTCATTCAGGAATACCGCGCCGAAAAAGCCATTGAAGCGCTGCGGCGAATGGCAGCCAGTACTGCCCGGGTGATGCGGCAGGGCCAAATTGCAGATATACCGGCAGAAGACCTGGTTCCCGGGGACGTCGTTTTGCTGGAAGCGGGGAACATCATTCCCGCTGACGTTCGCTTTTTTGAAGTTCATCATATTAAAGTAGATGAATCTGCGCTGACAGGAGAATCCCTCAATGTAGAAAAAAATCCTGATCCACTCGGTCAGGGCGAATATGCTCTTGGCGACCGCACCAACATGGGGTTTAAAGGGACACACATCACCAATGGGCGGGCACAGGCGTATGTGGTCGCAACCGGCATGAAGACAGAATTAGGGCAGATTGCCAAAATGATTCAGCACGGGGAAGTTGATACGCCACTGCAAAAAAGGTTGGCTGCATTTGGGAAAAGGCTATCTGTGATTATCCTCGCAATTTGTATCATCATTTTTACAATCGGCTGGTTGCGCGGGGAACCCATTTTAACGATGCTGCTTACCTCCATCTCTCTGGCAGTTGCAGCCATCCCGGAGGCACTCCCGGCTCTGGTGACCATGGCACTGGCCTTTGGTGCCAAAAAACTGGCCCAACACCATGCGCTGATCAGAAAATTGCCTGCTGTGGAAACCCTGGGATCCGTCAACTACATTTGTTCAGACAAAACCGGAACCCTTACCCTGAATCAAATGACCGTTGAGGAAGTTTTTGAAATCCCGGATACCACATTCAAAACAGTTTTTGGTACCCGAAACATCCTGCTCACGGCAATGGGGTTGAACAACGACGTCCTGAAAGAAAAAGGGAAAGCCTGGCTGGGCGATTCTACTGAAGTTGCTTTGGCGCAATACGCCTTCAAACAGCACCGCATCAAAAAAACCGAATTGGAAAAAGCTTTCCCCCGGATCGCAGAGTTACCCTTTGATGCAACCAGAAAATGCATGACCACCCTGCACCAAACTGAAAATGGTGTATTGGTGATCACCAAAGGCGGGGTGGATGTGTTGTTGGGCAAGCTTGCACCTGAACAAGGTGCGCTCGTTTCGCAATTTGAGCAAAAAGCAGGCGAAATGGCCGAAAAAGGCTATCGCGTATTGGGATACGCTGTTAAATTATACCCCTTCCTGCCTGAAAAAATAATTGCCAAAAACATAGAATCATCCTTAACCCTGATTGGTTTTGCCGGTATGATTGACCCCG
Organism: Saprospiraceae bacterium; assembly: GCA_013361075.1. Classification (GTDB taxonomy): domain Bacteria; phylum Bacteroidota; class Bacteroidia; order Chitinophagales; family Saprospiraceae; genus JABWAJ01. The sequence goes on from JABWAJ010000656.1 coordinate 1,645, forward strand.
CAAGGGAAGAAGCAAAACAAGCTGTTGAACAGTGTAAAGCCGCCGGCATCACCCCGGTTATGATCACTGGCGACCACGAATTAACGGCCAAAGCCATAGCTAAAGACCTTGGCATTCTGGTCTCAGAGGAAGACCTTGTACTGAATGGACCTGAACTGGCCAAATTGCCCCGGGAGGATTTTGAAAAAATCGTGGAAAAGGTCAGGGTTTATGCGCGGGTCAACCCCGATCAGAAATTAAAAATCATTTCAGCTTTACAGGCAAAAAAACACTATGTAGCCATGACGGGCGACGGAGTAAACGATGCACCAGCGCTAAAAAATGCAGACATCGGTATTGCCATGGGAATAAATGGAACGGAAGTGTCGAAAGAAGCAGCACACATGATTTTATTGGATGATAATTTTGCAACTATTGTTTTTGCGGTACGGCATGGCCGAAAAGTATTCGATAATATTTTGAAATTTATCAAATACATCATGACCGGAAATTCGGGAGAAATCTGGACTATTTTTTTAGCCCCTTTTTTCAACCTCCCGATTCCTTTGCTGGCCATTCATATTCTTTGGGTAAATCTCATCACAGATGGGTTGCCAGGGTTGGCACTTGCTTCCGAACCATCTGAATCAAACATCATGAAACGCCCGCCTGTTAGTCCAACGCAGAATATTTTTGCAGGCGGTATGGCTACCCATATCTTGTGGGTTGGCTTTTTAATCGGTGCAGTCACGTTGGGCATGCAGGCATGGGCCTGGCACAGCGAAAACCCACATTGGCAAACGATGGCCTTCACGGTGCTCTGTTTCAGCCAGATGGGGCACGTTATGGCCATTCGTTCAGAGCGGGAGTCGCTTTTTAAAATCGGCATTTTTTCCAACAAACCAATGCTGGCCGCTTTATTAGTTACTGCAGCCCTTCAATTGGCAATTATTTACCTTCCTTTTTTAAATGATATTTTCAAAACACAGCCATTGAGCCTCGAAGAATTGAGCCTTACCATTGCTGCCTCCAGTATCGTATTTTGGGCAGTTGAAATAGAAAAATGGACAAAGCGGATCAAAAAAGAAAATAATTATTCTACTTAAACAAGTAATTGTGCTCTTCCTCAAATAGTTATTAAAGCAAGGCAATTTTA
>JABWAJ010000657.1 GCA_013361075.1 Saprospiraceae bacterium
CCCTTCAACAAGGAAAAGTTCGCTGTCTTCCGGAGAGCGCGATGCGCAGTCAGCCAATTTACCCGGCAAACCGCCACCTGCAAGTACTCCTTTGCGCTGCACCATTTCGCGCGCTTTCCGGGCGGCGTGGCGTGCAGTAGCAGCCAGAATCACTTTATCAATTATCTTGCGTGCTTCGTTGGGGTTTTCTTCGAGGAAGTGTTCCAGTGCTTCGCCGAGGCAGCGCGACACAATACCCGTCACCTCAGTATTGCCCAACTCACCTTTGGTTTGCCCTTTAAACTGGGGTTCAGGCACTTTAACGGATACTACGGCGGTGAGGCCCTCCCGGAAATCTTCTCCGGATACTTTAAATTTCAGCTTTTTAAAAAAGCCATTATTTTCACCATAGTTGGTAAATACCCGGCTGAGGGCCATGCGGAAACCGCGTACGTGCGAACCACCTTCCCGGGTATTGATGTTGTTGACGAAAGAGTACACCATCTCGGTGAACGAGTCGTTGTATTGCAGGGCCACTTCCACTTCTACACCGTCTTCTTTACCAACGACATAAATTGGTTTTTCCGTAAGGCGGTGTTTGGCATTGTCTAAATACAACACGAATTCCTGAAGTCCGCCTTCCGAATGAAAGGTTTCTGTGCGGAATTCACCGTTGTCCATTTTTTCGCGTTCATCGGTCAGCGACAGGGTAAGGCCTTTATTCAGATAGGCCAGTTCGCGGATGCGCTGGGCAAGAACGTCGTATTTGTATTCTGTGGTTTCAAAAATTTCAGGATCCGGCCGGAAGGTCATGATCGTACCCGTTTTTTCCGACGAGCCGATGTTTTTTACACCATTCAGCGGCTTTCCCTTCGAATATTCCTGTTCAAAAACACTGCCTTCGCGATGAATTTCAGCACGCAGGTATTCCGAAAGAGCGTTCACGCAGGAAACCCCCACCCCGTGAAGACCACCGGAAACTTTATAGGTGTCTTTGTCAAATTTTCCACCGGCGTGCAAAACAGTCAACACCACTTCGAGCGCCGACTTTTGCAATTTATCGTGCATGCCTACCGGGATGCCCCGGCCGTTGTCCCTGACTGTAATGGAATTGTCGGGGTGTATGACCGTTTCAATGTGGTTGCAATACCCTGCTAAGTGTTCGTCAATGGAGTTGTCAATAACTTCCCAAACCAGATGGTGCAAGCCCTTGGAGTCGGTGCTGCCGATGTACATCCCGGGGCGTTTGCGCACGGCTTCCAAACCTTCCAGTGCCTGAATGTTATTGGCATTATAGTCGCCGGTCTGTGCGCGGAGTTCCTCTATTTCTTTTGTGATTTCCATGGTGCAAAGTTACGAAACTGTTTCGTAACTACAGCGCTTAGATTGGGAAGAAGATAATGCTGAAAGCAAAGCTATATTTTGCAGAATTTAGCATGCTGAAAGAAAAACCAGTAACTTCGGTGTCTGATTTTCGCCCTTTGTTCCGCGCATTACTCACTAAAATTTTGGATTGTACAATGAAGCATTTATCTACCTTACTCCTGATGTTTGCTGTGGCTGGCCAGGCGCTGTTTTCTCAGAATACCAACCAGATCAGGATTTCATTTGAGCACAAGGCTGGTGCCGGGCCTATGTCCATTGACCACACTGTTTTTCCTATCTGGAACAACAAAAATGTGAAGATTACCCGTGCAGAGTTTTATATTTCAGAAGTCGAAATCCTTCATTCAGACTTTGGGCCAACACTACTCGCGGATCAGTACCTGCTGGTAGACGCCAGCGATCCACTCGTTGAATTCAACCTCGGTACCTGGCCGGTTGATGTTGCACAAGGGGTTACCCTCCACCTCGGAGTGCCGCCGGCCGTCAACCACCTTGATCCCACCACTTATCCTGCCGGCCATCCGCTTGCTCCACAAAACCCTACCATGCACTGGGGGTGGGCGGCAGGCTATCGTTTCATGGCCATAGAAGGCAAAGTGGACAACAACAACGACGGTGTTCCTGAAACCATTTTTGAATTCCATAATGTAGGCGATGAACTCTACAAGGCAGTGGAACTGACAGGAGTGGAAACGGCGGAAAACGGAGTACTGCACCTGCATTTCATCCTCGACTATGCCAAATTGTTCACCAACATGACCATGAACGGCAACCCGGTTCACCATGGGAATACTACCATGAACGTCAGCATGATGAACAACAGCGCCAACGAAGGATTCATCACAATGCCCGTTGCTTCTTCGGCGGACGAAGTGGACTTCAATTCCCGGAAAGTGTCGGCTTCCCCCAATCCTTTTTCAACCGAAACATTTATTCGTTACGAACTTCCGGCAGCAGCCTCGCTTGACCTGGTGGTGACCAACGCATTGGGCCAACCGGTATTTTCCCTGGGCGAACTGCCAGCTGCAGGAACCATTCGTATCGAAAAAGGCAATTTGCCCGCTGGGGTTTATCAATATGCTTTTTTTGAAAACAAACACTTAATGGCTCGCAAGCAATTTATTATCAGTGAGTAAAGAGGTATTGAAACATGCATTAACAGCCCTTCCTGCCCGCTTCGTGCGGCAAGGCGGCGAGCACCGCCTCGCCCGTGCCGAACCCGTCGGCGCCAACACTGTGCGGCTCGACGGCGAGACGGAAACCGCAGACGCGATCGTCTATGCGTGCGGGCCGTGGCTGCCGAAACTGTTTCCGGACCTGCTGGGCGAGCGCATCTTCGTGACCCGCCAGGAGGTCGCCTTCATCGCCCCGCCCGATGGCGACGACAGCTTCGAGCCGTCGCGGT
>JABWAJ010000658.1 GCA_013361075.1 Saprospiraceae bacterium
TTAGCCTGGGGCGGCGACAACAGCGCCTTCATTTTTGAAGCCGAATACCAGATTCTGTTCGGGAAAGGCGATACCGCCGATTCTTTTGCCCACCCCATGGTGCTCCTCCCGTTTGTTGGACAATTGCTGATGCTGATTGCCCTGTTTCAAAAAAAGCCCGACAAGCGCTTAGTCCTCAGCGGAATTGCGCTGATGAGCCTCCTGTTCCTGCTGCTGTTTGCCATCGGACTCATGGGCGGCGGGTACAAAATCACCCTGTCAACCCTGCCGTTTATTGGGTTTTCGGCGTGGTATATCAGGAGTTTGTACACCCAAAAGTAATTACCGGGTTAATTGCAACCTAATATCCCAATCCTTGTCATTGGTCGAAAAAGTATTGGCGTCGCAAACAGGCGAGCTACCTTCACGCGTCAAAATTCAGACCAGTATGCGCAAACTCTTTTTGATGGCCAGTGCCGTCTTCATCACGGCACTGTGTACTGCACAGTCTCTCCAAATCACCGTAAAAGACACCAAAAAAACGCCCCTGACGGGCGCTGCGGTGCAATTGACGTTCATGCCCGATTCCACCCGACTCACCGGCGTCACAGACGAACAGGGGATGGTGAAATTTGACAAAACAGAAGCCGGCTTGTATGGTGTGAACATCAGCTATATCGGTTATGAAACCCAGGATAAGGCCATCAACCTTAAAGCAGGCATCAACAACCGGTTCGAATACACCCTCCGTGAAGACGCACTCACCCTCGGCGAAGTGACGGTGACTGCGCGCAAGCCCCTCATCCGGCAGGAAGACGATAAAATGATCATTGACCCCGAGCCAATTGCCAGCATCAGTACCAGTACGCTGGAAGTTTTGGAGAAAACCCCCGGCCTTTTTGTAGACCAGGAGGGCGGCATCTACCTCAACAGCAGCACACCCGCCCAAATTTTGATCAATGGCCGGGAGCAGCGCATGAGCACGCAGGACATTGCCACCATCCTCCAGAGCCTGCCTCCGGGCAGCGTGCAACGCATTGAAGTGCTGCGCACGCCTTCTACCAAATACGACGCGGCCAGTTCCGGGGGAATTGTCAACGTAATTCTGAAAAAAGGGGTAAAAATCGGCCGTACGGGCTCCGTTAGCCTGGGCATGAACCAGGGCGTGTACGGCAATCAATTTGCGGGCATCAACCTCAACGACAGCGGCGAAAAAGCGACTTACTACTTCAATGTCAACTACAACTACCGCAACTCGGTGGATGACCTCAGCGCCACCCGAATCCTCGCATTAGACTCGACCCTGCAGCAAGTATCCCGGACGGTATCGCCTGGTGATCAGGGCTATGCAGGATTTGGGGCCAGCTACGATGCTAACGAAAAACTCAGCTTCAGTTATGATGGCCGCCTCAATGGAAGCTGGCGGAAATCGGATGGCCGGAATACCAACCTCATTACCACAACAGAAGACCTGATTGTCTCTGAAAACGACAATACCATAGACAACGATTCGCGTTTTTTCAGCCTCCAACAAGACCTTGGCATGTTGTATAATATTGACACCATCGGTTCGGAGTGGGACACTAAATTCGGTTACAGTTTCAACGACAACAACAATGCGCAGGACTACAGTTCTCTGTTTTTGTTGCCTGTTAACGCCGCCATCACCGGCGAAGGCGACAACCTGCAAAAACGGCATTTTTTTCTTGTTCAATCCGACCTGACCTATCATTTTCCATACAAAATCAAGCTTGAAACAGGTGTAAAAAGCACCTGGCAGCGACTCGAAAGCCGCGCAGATTACTACTTCCGCGTGAACGGAATGCTCGTTAACGACAACCAGCGCACGAATGCCTTTAACTACCGCGAAAACATCAATGCAGCCTATGTGCAGGCATCAAAACCCTTGCCGGGCGACTTCCTGCTCAAGGCCGGGGTGCGCATGGAGCATACCAATATGCAGGGTACCCAGACCGTGCCCGGCGATACGAGTTTTGTCATCAACCGCACCGACTGGTTTCCGTATGTTTACCTCAGCCGCTCGCTGTTTACCATTGCCAGCTACCAGATGCGCGCTTACGCCATTTATCGCCGAACCATTAACCGCCCTGATTACCAAAGCCTTAACCCATATATCAAATACATAGACCAATACCTGTATGAGGTAGGGAACCCCGCCCTGCAGCCACAGTTTACAGACAACTACGAAGTCAATATCAGCTTTGACGAGATGCCTATTTTTGCCATAGGCCGCAATTACACGACCGATATTTTTTCTGCGGTGGTGTATCAGGATCCGGAATTTGAGAGCGTTGCCGTGCGAACGTTCGACAATGTGGGCAAAAACAAAGAGACCTATTTCCGCATCGTTGGTGCCCTGCCTCCTGGTGGCAAATATTTCTTTGTGGCCGGCGCACAATACAATCTCAACGAATATGAAGGCATCTACGAAGGTGCCCCCCTTACGTTCAACCGGGGAAGCTGGCGCTTTTTTACCTTTCACTCCCTTTCGATCACCAAAACCACCAAGCTGACCATGAATGGCTTTATGATGCTCAAAGGACAGCAGAATTTCTATGAATTAGATACTTTCGGGCAGTTGAGTTTCGGCCTCAATCAGACCTTCTTCGACCGGAAACTCAGCATTACACTTAATGCCACGGATGTATTGCGCACTATGGAGACCCAGTTTACCCTCAACCAGGGCAGCATCAGCACCGAAGGCAGCCGCTACATCGACAACCAACTCTTCGGGGTGAACATCCGGTACAATTTTGGGATCAAAAAGAAG